>SYJV01000513.1 GCA_005798335.1 Planctomycetaceae bacterium
CCATCACGCCGTCCAGCCAGATAGCATCGCAGCAACGCCACCGCATCATGGCGAAAAGTCGCTCAAAAAAAAGCGAATGAGGCTGCTGAAAGAACTAGAATCCAGAATCCTCAAACCCAGCAGTTAAGCGGGACATTGATTATTTTTGCCTGAGGCCGCCCAACGTACTGACATTGTGGTTGGCACTGGATGTCGTCGATCAAGAGAACGGTTGCTTGCGTTATATACCAGGCTCACATCTCAAGGGCGTGCGTCCCCATCAGCGCACTACAACGTTGGGTTTTTCCCAAGGCATTGCGGATTACAGCGACGAGGATCGGAGTCTGGAGGTCCCAATGTTGATGCTGCCAGGGGACATCTTGGCCCATCAGGGCAACACCATTCACCGCGCCGATCCGAACCGCTCCGGCACGCGGCATCGCCGTTCGTTTGCCATGGTATTGCGCGGTGTTAGTTGCCAGCGCGATGACGCAGCCTACGAACGTTATCTCAATGGTGTTAGAAACCAGCATCAAAGCCTTGGTGCTGGTTAGGACAAGTCGGCGTGGATCTGCAAGAGTGCAAGCGTTTAGGGCAACTTGATAACGAGCAGCGATTTAGGCGAGCGGCAGATGGGAATTTACCAATACAAGCTCGAAGTGCAAGCGTGTGAGAGCCTGGATCGACTGGTGCGTGGTTTCGGCACTCGCTTGCGCTTCGGGCTTGTTTTGGTTCCCATCTGCCGCTCGCCTTACTGTTGGGTTAAGATGGGCTTGAGATTGGGTGCGATTCTCAACAATTCAGCATTCAGTAAACTCTTAACTTTTTGCGTTGTCTTTAACTTCATCGCAGCATTCAAAAGCGACTGTGCCATCGGAATTGTCACGTGCGAGGCCAGTTCCTTGATGGTGGGAATCAAGGCTGGGCTCATACTGAATCGCGTCAGGCCCATCCCCAGAAGCAACACAAAAGCTTGAGGTTGCCCGGCCATCTCACCGCAAAGAGTTACTGGGCATCGCGCATCGCGGCAGGTGGTGACAACCGAGCTGAGTACTCGCAATACTGCTGGCGCCAGCGGTTGGCACAGGTGGCTGACTTTGGGATTATCTCGATCTGCTGCCATCAGATATTGAACTAAATCGTTCGAACCAATTGAAACAAAATCGACGGCCTGAAGCAACTGATCGATCATGATCGCCGCCGCAGGGACCTCAAGCATCATGCCGAACGGGATCTTGCTGAACGCCTTGCGTTCCTTTTTTAACTGCTCCATGCCCCGTTTGACGAAAGACTGAAGACGCCTTACTTCCTCCAAATTCGTAATCATGGGAAACATGATTTGGACACGACTGTTGCTGGCATTCTTGGTTGCCGCCGCAGCAGCGCACAAAATGGCGCGAATCTGAGTCATAAAAAAGTCGGGATGCTCGAACGAAATTCGAATGCTGCGCCAACCCATGAATGGATTCGCTTCATGTTGCGTTCGACCAAGAAAGGGAACGGTCTTGTCGCCACCTATGTCCAAGGTGCGAATGGTTACAACATGGTTAGGGCTGGCCTCGATAATCTCCCGATAAATTTCAATTTGTTCTTTTTCATCGGGGACGCTCGAATGCGTAAGGTACAGATACTCCGTTCGGTACAGTCCAACTCCGGAGGCTCCCATCGCCAGCGCGGCTTTGGCATCGGCAAGATTGTTGATATTTGCTAGCAATTCCAGGCATTTGCCATCCAGCGTTCGCGCAGGTTGGTCGCGGTTATGCGCCAGTTGGTTCTTGAGGTTAAAAAACTCGCGCTCGAGTTTTCGATAAGCCGAAAGAGCTTCGGGTTCCGGGTTGATAATGACGTGACCTTCGCGGCCATCGACGATGACAGTATCACCGGTCTTAGTTTGTCGCAAAATGCCAGTAACTCCACTGACCGCTGGAATGCCTCGGCTGCGCGCAATAATCGCAGCATGGCTAGTCTGGCTGCCCGCTTGTGTGACGATTCCATGAACCGGCTTGGCACCCAGCATCACGACCTGGCTTGGAAGCAGTTCGTCAGCGATGACGATGATCGGTCCCTTGAGTGCTCCCGAATCAGGGCGCAGCGCATCGCTTAGATAACTAGTAAGTCGCGTTACAACGTCGCGTATATCTGCCATCCGTTCGCGCAAGTAGTCGTCGCCGGAGCGTTCCAGGTATGTTCGGTAGTACTCGACAAGATCAGCCAAAGCCGCTTGCGCGGAAAGGTGGTCCGATTGAATGGATGCTCGTATTCTGCGTACCAGCGCCATATCCTGAAGAATTGATTCATGAACCGAAAAGACAGCCGCAGCATCCTTTCCAACTTGGCGCTCCACTTTGGTCTGCAATGCTCGCAAATCGCTGATCGAACGTTTGCGAGCTTGTTCGAATCTCGCGAGCTCACCAGGTATTTGATTGGCAAGCAGCGAGCGTTTGTCCGGGTCGACGAACACTTCGTGGATACAATAAGCTGTGCCAATTGTTACGCCTGGCGAGACGGCTAGTCCATTGCGCATGATGTTGGGAATCTACCAGATGTTAGGTCAAACTACAATTTACGCTAGCAATCGACCAATCGATTAGGTGCGACATTTCGCCATTCCAATCCTTGGATTCCAAGTTGAGAACGCAGAGCTGTTGAGCAAATGCCTATGCTGCGTTTATCTTATGGCGTTTTCACGTGGTCCATTGAATGGGATAGTATGCGTTTTTGCCAGTTGAGCCAAATCACACTCCTCGAGCCCGGAATCCGAATAGAAGCGGTGCGCACTCTCGGGCAAGATGAAGATTACTTGCGCGATCATTTTCCTAGGTTTGCGGTTCTACCGGGGGTGCTGATGCTTGAGGCTCTGTTTCAGGCTTCTGCGCTATTGGTGCGGGCAACGGATGATTACCGTCATGGTTTGGTATTGCTTCGAGAAGCGAAAAACGTCAAGTTTGCGAACTTTGTGCAACCCGGGCAATCGCTGCATGTCGCGTGCGAAATCGTTAAACAAGATGGCGAATCGACATTACTGAAGGCGTCGGGTACAAAGGATGGTGAAGTCGCGGTATCCGGACGCTTGTTAGTGGTGCACCAACCGATCCGCGGTGGAGGAAAATTGTGTCCCGCCGACAACCATGCAGGCAAGTTTTTCAAAAATTTGGTGGATCGACTTCAACGAGTGCCGGTCGCGAGTTGAGTTAGAGAATTTTGAATCGGTTACGACAAGGCCGGAACAGCTTTCAAATAGGATTAGAGGATTATGGTTCAAATCGCTGAAGAAATATTCCAGAAAGTACAAGTTGCTCTGGTAGATGCGTTAGGTGTCGAGAACGAGGAAGTTACTCCGGAAGCTACGATGGTGGGTGACTTGGGAGCGGAATCCATCGATTTTCTGGATATCGTTTTCAAGCTTGAAAAGGCGTTCGGGATCTCGATTCCGCGCGAAGAACTGTTTCCAGATGATGTGCTGACCAATGCGAGCTATATCAAGGATGGGAAAGTGACGGAAACGGGGATCGCAGAGTTGCGCAAGCGACTACCCTGGGCGGACCTCAGCAAATTTGCTCAGAATCCTCGAGTGCAGGACTTTGGCAATATTTTGACGGTAGCGGACCTTTGCCGTTATGTAGAAACAAAATTATAAAGTTTACTTGGCAAAATGAGATGGTTTTGGATCGATCGTTTTGAGAGCTTTGTCTCCGGCAAGGAAGCCACGGCGCTAAAAAATGTAACATTTTCCGAAGAACCGCTCGACGACTACCTTCCCGGACTACCTCATTATCCGAATTCGTTGATTATTGAAGGTATGGCCCAAACGGGAGGATTGTTGCTGTCTGAGATTCAACAGTTTCAACAGCGGGTCGTGCTGGCCAAGATTTCGCGCGCCGAATTTCATCGAATTGCGTTGCCTGGCGATCAACTCCGTTTCACGGTGAACTTGCAAAGTCTGCAAGCCGACGGCGCAATTGTTGGCGGTAGCGTGAATGTTAGCGGAGAATTGCAATCCAAAATGGAAATGACGTTTGCTATCTTAGACGAATCGTTTGGAGAGCAGCCGTTCTTTCCTGCGGCGAATTTGCTGAGAATTCTGCGTATAATGCGACTATATGAGGTAGGCGTCGATTCGTCTGGAAATCGCTTGACGATTCCCCAGCATATGTTGGACGCCGAGGTTGAAGAAGATGGAATGCCTGGCGAATGAGCCGCGGCGGGAAGTCCAGATGACTGTCCACAGCGAACCGAGAACCATTAACGCAGTGAACCGAATCTTCCTGCCCTCTATTGCCTAGTAATTAACGGAGTGCCAGGGAATGCGCCGGCGTGTGGTCGTGACAGGAATCGGAATGATCAACCCCTTGGGAAACGATGTGACCGCAGTCTGGAAATCGCTCTGCGAAGGCCGGAGTGGCGTGGGTTACATCAGCATCTTTGATGCTTCGAATTATCCCACCAAGATCGCTGCAGAGATTCGCGATTGGGACGTTGCTGACGCTATCGATTCACCGAGTGTCTGGAGGAAACGTGGTCGGCACGCCAAATTCGCTGCCGGTGCCGCTCGACAAGCTGTCGATGACTCTGGAGTGTTGGATGGTCTCGCCGACCGCTCTCGCATCGGCATTTACTTTGGAGCCGGCGAAGGAAATCAGGATTTTTCCAACTTCATCCAAATGCTCGCAGCGGGAATATCCACCGGCAACACGCTGGATCTTCGATCGTTCATGCGCAAAGGAATGGAAATCCTCGATCCGGAAATTGAGCTCGAACAAGAGCCCAACATGCCGGCGGCTCACTTGGCAGGCATGTTTGATATTCAAGGTCCCAACATCAATTGCCTCACGGCTTGTGCCGCCAGCAGTCAAGCAGTCGGCGAGGCAACGGAGTTGATTCGTTGCGGGCGAGTTGACGCCATGTTGGCTGGCGGAGCGCACAGCATGATCCATCCTTTTGGCCTGACCGGATTTAGTTTGTTAACAGCTCTGTCCACTAACAACGCCGACCCTCAAAAGGCATCGCGTCCGTTTGATCGGATGAGAGATGGATTCGTATTGGGTGAAGGTTCGTCAGTGGTGATTCTCGAAGAATTGGATCATGCCAAGCGACGTGGAGCACAGATTTACGGAGAGATCCTGGGATACGGCTGTACTGCCGACGCATATCGAATTACTGACATTCATCCCGAAGGTCGCGGCGCTGTTGCTTGTATGCGCGCTGCTCTGGTCGACGGAGCGCTCAATCCCGACGATGTGGACTATGTAAACGCCCACGGCACCAGCACGACTGTCAACGACAAAGTTGAGACAGTTGCTTGTAAAGCGGTATTTGGTCCGCGTGCTTCCCAAGTGCCGGTGTCGAGTACTAAGAGCATGATGGGACACTTAATCGCCGCTGCTGGAGCTACTGAAATGATAGTCTGCCTGCTAGCAATTCGCGATGATGTTTTGCCTCCGACCATCAACCTCGAAAACCCAGACCCCGATTGCGATCTCGACTATGTACCCAACGTAGCACGTCAAGCCAAAGTGCGAATCGCGCTCAACAATTCATTTGGATTCGGCGGTCAAAACGTCACTTTGGCAGTTGGCGAATTTGCATAAATCGCCCGGCACCAGCAGCTAACAAATGCAGCAATTGATAACGGCAATTGTCGTTATTGGGTCGGACGATTTACGATCTGCGATTGCAGCGATTCGGTTATCGCCTGCAGTTGTTCTAGACTCGCTCCCGAAAACTGTTCTTCTGTGGATTGTGCGATTCCTAAGATCGACTGAAGTGTTCGAATAAGTTTGATTTCGCCTCTTATTTCCCCTCTTATTTCCCCTCTTATTTCCCCTCTTATTTCCCCTTCCCGACGCCCTTCCTGCCGTCCCTTGTTGAGCAATTGATCAGCTACAGATCCTGGCTCAGGTTTCACGGGCCAGAATTCGGAGAACAATTGGTTCATCTTCTCTTCTCCTACGACTGGATTCACCGACATGACGTACTTCCTTACGGTATCTAGCAAGCTGGCCGCCCGCGGGCCGTGAAAATGTTCTGCTATCAATCGAAATACCGACCGAATCACTGCATCCAATTCTGGCTCTCGCCCATATTTTAGCAGCATCAAAGTGACTTGCAAAACCGGCTCTCCCGACATCGCCTCATCTGCCATGCGGCTGATATCCAGTATCGGCAGCTCCATTGCTGGCAGGTATCGTTTCCATGATTCAGGGACCGGAATAAGCTCGTGCAGGCTGCGGGCCGCTCGCCAAGGACTAGCGCCGTTGTAGATTACCCAAGGAATAATTGGTGCCAACGGTTGGCGATTTTCGATTGCGTTCTCCCAAATGCGAACGATATAACCGAGCATTTGGACGACGGCGTGGGAATCGGACGTGCTTTTGTGGTCGATCAAGACCAGCAAATGGACATACCGCGTCTTCATGCCAAGGGCCTTTACCACCTCTTGTGAAACCTCGACCGAGAAAAGCCGATCAGCGAATCGGCGTTTCAGGTTAGCGTCGATGAAACTGGTGTCGGCAAAGTCCAAAGTGTCTAGATTCAAGTACTCAAGTAACTCGCGGGGTAGGTGCGATTTGAGCAAACTTCGAGCCGCTTCAGTATGCTGCAGCGCTCGATTTAGCAGTCGATCAAACGGCGAGTGAATTGCCTCTTCACTCTGCGGAGAATCGATTGATTTCCGCATAGGCTCGTCAGATGGATTGGTTTCGTCGGCAGGTTCTGTCATGGCAGCGATTGTAGTCGACGCTGCAATCTCCGCGTATGACCTAACTACAAAGTTCAATTGCCTTGTTCGAACGCAGGAGCATTCTTAGGCGCTCGGGGCATGCCGTCAAAGGACCATTCCAAAATGTTCTGACAAATAGTAAGTTGGTCGAAGGAGAATCAGGCACCAATCAACCTGTTGAAGATCTCGGCGGAACTGCACTTTGGATCAAGCTCCCGGACGAGCAACGCGGGCCTTGCCAGCAGCGATACCGATGTAAATATCTATTGGCAGAGAATGAATTAAGGAGCAAGTTATTGTGGCTGAGCTAAAACAAAAAACGATTGATTTATTGGAACGCAAGTTCAAGGAATCGATGATCGAAGATATGTATAAATTGGGCTTAAAGCGATTACCGCTGCTGCCCTCCGATCATACGCTGCGAATGATGGCCAAGGCGGAGGCAGTTGAGTTATTGACGATCCCTCAACGCAAGATTTGCGAAGAGATCGCAAAACCCGTTCCTCTTCGCAACAACAAAGGCGAAAAGTAACAGCTTGGATACTCTACTCTAACAAGCGTCCGCATTTCGAGGCGTTGCTTTGACCTGCGGTTGTGCCCTTACGATGATGTCGCTCGCTTGGGCTTCAATTCAAGTGTCAACTCGAGATGTGTGTAGTCGACGCGTAGTTCTTTTGCCAATAGAAGTCCAGCGCCAAGAAGAGGCGATTGACCTGAGTTCGCAATCACTTCCAAATCTCTGACTCGGCCAAACCATTTCAACTGGCAATGATAAGTCGATAGCTCAACTTGCGAGCCATCTGCCAGAACACCGTCGATGGAACCGGTGACTTCTAGTTCAAGGTCTTCGACAAGAGATTCCGGTAGTACCAAATCTCCAGTAAATCCAGTATCGATCCAAACGTCGACGTGCACTCCCGTTGGATGATTGGTGCATAGAATCTCGACGGGCAGAATCGCTCTGCCAGAATCATCAACGATACCCTTCATCGGGTTTGCATTCCGAAGTGCACGGCAGCGGCATGTCCTATACGAAAGGTATGGACCAACCGATCGGGATACTTTCGTCTTGAATCGCCAATTGCTTCACTCATTGTGTCACCAACGAAAAATTCGCCTGATATAGGCTCAATTGCGACGAACCTGTTCAAGTGCTCAGCTTCAAGTTTGTTCTTCAGCAACTCGAAAATGGGTCGTGCTGCAACGGCAACGGATTGTTGATTTTTCAAATGAAGCTCCTTTTTGTTGGACCATCGATCTAACTAATCGTACCTCAAGGTTGCTGAACGGGCCAACGGCGTGTGACCAGGTAGCACCAACTTCGTTTGTACTTCGCTTGAATGTTCGCTCGCAAAATTCAGCATTTGTTACGCAGGCGAGCAGTTTGTGCCATCAGATTCTCTCAACAACGGAAATGCCTCGATACCGGAGCCCGACGACGGATGCGTCGTGAGTGCGGCGATTTACGCGCGGCAGTTACGCGTTCGAGATGCCGCCTATAGTTCTTGCCAAAGTCAGATCGTAAACATTCGCCGAAGGTGTGGATGCGAGCTCGAAGCGCCAGCGAGAGACACTACGTTTGACAGAGAATAGCACGGATTATCGTTCCGGACAAAAATCCAAGCGATTACCGCAGACCATTCTGAGGGTTAGCTACACTCACAGCACCGGCCAAGTGACGCTCGAGATCAAACCAGAAGCTGTTGCCGAGTTTGAGCCGAATGAGCTTCAAACGGATGAGGGCAAGCCAAACTCGGGAAATTAGAATAGAGACTCTTACGCGAACATAACCCGGCCAATGCCCTAAAAGCATGTTCAACCCTACCGAACCGGACCAAACCGAATCTCTAGAGCATGCGAGAAACTGTGTTCGACTTGGGGCAACAACTGCATTTCCAGTTGGCAAGAGCGGCTTTTGGGGAGCACATTTAGAGAGTCTCTCGGAGAGAAAAAATCAATTGACCCGGAGGTCGGAGAGACAAGAGAGTCAGAGATTTTGTCGCCAAGAGTGTCTTTCGGCCGCTCTTGGGTTATGAGAAAGAGACATTCGACGGAGAGCTCCCACCAAGTGGGTAAAACGCGTTTCACCCTTGAAAACCGTTTCACCCTTGAAAACCGTTTCACCCTTGAAAACCGTTTCACCCTTGAAAACCGTTTCACCCTTGAAAACCGTTTCACCCTTGAAAACCGTTTCACCCTTGAAAACACTGGGCAAAATACGAAAAAAGGCC
>SYJV01000051.1 GCA_005798335.1 Planctomycetaceae bacterium
CGAGGATTGGGTTGAGCTTGGCTTTGCAAAAAGTTCGAAAACTCAACCCAATCCTCGCCTAGCGGCTGCGGGTTAAACGATTTCGCTGCAACGACTTGTTCTTTCCAATGCAAATGAAAGTGGCGCTGTCCATTTAACCATTGCGTCCACTGGTGACGCTCATGGACCGGCGACGGTGGCGATGACCCGATGGAAATGCAACTTGACTTCGCGATCCACAACTCGGCGAACCCCTTCAACCAAACATCGAGGCTCATTTTCTTGTTGTCCTCGACGAATTACTTCTTCCAATCGCGTTCCAGGTGATACGGTAAAAGTCGATTGGTTGATCGTCTGGTTTCCAGCATCCAATTCAGGCACGATGAAATGGCAAGTCGCCCCAAATGTCAGCATGCGCGCTGCATAAGCATCGTGGTATGGCCTTAGTCCTCGAAAGCTGGGTAGCAATCCGTGATGCAAATTGATGATGCGTCCTCCGGCGAACTTCCAACAAGTATCGGGCGGCAGTACTCGCATATAACGAGCAAGCACGATGTAGTCGACATCGTACTGATCCAGCAACTGCACCATTGCGTCATCGTCGGCCGAACCGTCCTGGCGACCGATCGAGTGCCAGGCAACTCCAAATTCTGCTGCTAGAGGTTCGCACCTCTTGCGATTGCCGATCATGACGCTCGCCTCAGCTTTGATCAAGCCGTCTCGAATCGCAGTCAATACCGCGCGCGGCGTTTCCTCTTGGAGAGTAACACAAATCGCCAACCGCGGCAGCCGATCGACTTGATCTGGACTCCATACGCGAACCGACAAACGCTTGTCGGCACCTATGCGCTGCAAATTAGTGCGAACCGAACTCCATCGAATACGGTCCAATTGCGCGCGGCACATCATCGCAAACACAGCCGCTTCGTCGTGATCATACATTTGAATTTCGGCAATATTGGCGCCTTGGCCGGTGACTTCATGTATGATCGGATCCGCTAAACCAACGTTGTCTGGACCGACGGCTGTAACCACAATTTCCATATTTCTGTTGTTTCCAGGCACGGATGTTGAGTGTCGCCAGACCGTCAAGGACCACCTCTGAACGCGAATATTTTTTAATCGTGTAAAGTGTAACCATTTCTGTTATCAACGGAGTGCCCACTATCGAGAATTCGAACCGCTAATATTGGAGAACCGGTCGAGTTGATAGCAACCGCTGATGACATTGACCTCGTGGCCCAACTTCCACGATACTGTGGCGAAACTGTTTGAAAACTATTGAAAAACTACTGCGATACTTTTGGGTGGCTATCGCCGCTCGAATTGTGAATCAAGAGATGTGAGTCCTTCAAGAGACTTGTAGGATGACGGGAAAATTGTGGTAACAGCAGAGGCTTTGCATCAATACTGTGAAACGCTTGCGAAAAACGCCAAACAGGCGTCCGGCCAGCTCGCGCACTTGCCGACGATTACCAAGAACCAGTGGCTGATATCGAGCGCTCAGGAGATTGAAAATTCGGTTGAGCAAATTCTGGAGGCCAATGCCCAAGACATCGCCGCAGCGCCAGGTTATGGGCTGGACGCAGCCGCGATCGATCGACTGAAATTGGACGCCAAACGCATCGGAGCGATCGCACGTGCACTGGCCGAATTGGCGGACTTGCCCGACCCGATCGGCGAAATTATTGAAGGTGGTTTGCGACCTAACGGCCTGGAAATTCAAAAAGTACGCGTCCCGCTTGGGACTGTGTTGTTTATTTACGAGTCCCGTCCTAACGTGACAGTGGATGCGGCAGGAATCTGTGTCAAAAGCGGTAATGCAGTCATCTTGCGAGGTGGCAAAGAGGCGTGGCATTCATCACAGGCATTGGTGGATATTCTCTGTCGCGTTGGCCAGCGATTGGGTTTGCCCGAACACGCGGTGCAATTCGTACAATCGACCGACCGTGCAGCGGTTGGTTATTTTCTCGCTTTGTCGCAATTCATCGACGTCGCTATCCCGCGCGGCGGCAAGAGTTTGATTGAGCGCGTCGTCGCGGAAGCTCGCATGCCTGTGATCAAACACTTTGACGGCAATTGCCACGTCTTTGTCGATCGATCAGCAGACTCGCAAATGGCGGTCAACATCGTGGTCAATGCCAAGTGCCAGCGCATGGGAGTTTGCAATGCGTGTGAAAGCCTGCTGATACACCACGCAGTTGCCAACTCACTGTTACCCAGCATCGCTTCGGCGCTTCAAGCTCGAGGAATCGAACTGCGTGGCGACCCAGCGACCTGTCAAATCATACCAGGTACTATACCGGCGAAAGAAGATGATTGGTATGCGGAGTACCTTGGACCAATCATAAGCATAAAAATTGTGCGAGATGTCGACGATGCGATCGATCATATCAATCGCTATGGATCCCACCATACCGACGCCATCGTCACTAACGATCTATCCGCAGCTCGCCGATTCACTACCGAGGTCGATTCCAGCGCTGTCATGGTAAATGCCAGTACACGCTTTAATGACGGTGGCGAATTTGGCATGGGTGCCGAAATCGGTATCAGCACTGACAAGTTACACGCGCGAGGACCATGCGGTTTAAGAGAACTGACCACCTACAAGTACATTGTGTTGGGTAATGGCCAAATTCGAACATAGTATCGCTCGAGAAATAAGTGTCAGGTACCTTTTGTGCGCAGCACCCGAAGGGCGAGTTTCTCGCAAAAGGTACCTGACACTTATTTCTCGGCTGTTCCATAGATGATCGGCAGGAACAGAATTCGAAACCCGAAACGTTTGCGAGGTCAGGCCCTCACATACGTTGGCGCGACAAGTGTTGCTGCTTACAAACGATTTGGGTTGCGATGCTCATTTCCGGTTGGCATAGGTTAGGAATTTTTCAAGGAGTGATGCGATGGCAGACGACGCCCTCAACCGAAGTGAGGTCGAGGAACTGCTCAAATCGATGGATTCCAGTCCCAAATCGGAATCTGCGGGAGCCAAATCACCCGAAAGCGCCGCCGATTTAGAAGCTCAAGCCGAAGCCATGCTCGGCAAAAAAAAGACGCCCGCGTCACCGTCGTCAAGCGCTGCGGATCTAGAAGCGCAAGCCGAAGCCATGTTGGGAAAAAAGAAAGCGCCTCCGGCATCGCCCTCCAGCGCGGCGGATCTGGAAGCGCAAGCCGAAGCCATGCTCGGAAAAAAGACCGCTCCAAAGCCCGCTGCACCAGCTTCTGGTGGCTCGAGTGACTTGGATGCGCAAGTCGAGGCAATGTTGAGCAAGAAAACGCCTGCAAAGCCTGCTGCGCCCGCACCGGTCTCGGAATTGGAAAGCAAAGCTGAAGCGATCGCCAAGAAACCCGCAACGCGGCAACGCGTGGTCGCTTACGATTTCAAGCGTCCCGAACGCGTCGGTAAGGAACAGATGCGCGCCTTGCAATCATTGCACGAGGGATTCGCGCGCAATTTTGGCGCGTCGCTTTCCGCATTATTGCGCTCGATCGTCGAAGTAAAATTGATCAGCGTCGATCAATTGACGTACAGCGAATTCGTCTACAGTCTTGAAATTCCCACGTGCTTTAATCTATTGAAGCCAACTCCATTAGAAGGCAATTGGATTCTTGATCTCAGCCCCTCGTTGCTGTACCCGATTATCGACAGGATGCTCGGCGGAGGATCCTCGCAAGATGCCGCTCCCAAACGACCGCTGAGTGAGATTGAGCTGCGACTGACCAGCCGCATCACCAACGTCTTTTTGCGTGAGCTGGCCAACGCGTGGATTAACGCGATTGAGTTAAAAACTGTCATCGAACGCGTGGAGAGCAACCCTCAACTTGTCCAAATCGTCCCGCCCAACGAGGTCGTTATCCTGGTAAGCTTTGAACTGACCATGGGCAAAATCCGCGGCATGATCAATCTATGTATTCCGTTTAATACCATCGAGCGCATCGGCAACAAACTTACGTCGAACAGTTGGGTAGGTTATGCGTCAAGCCGATATTCGGATACGACCAAGGAAATGATCGCCAAACAGATCGATACCGCACACGCGGAAGTGACCGTGACGCTTGCGCATTCGAAGATTCGTACCGCCGATCTTTTTGCCTTGCAGATTGGCGATATTATCAGCACTGAAAAAGACATCCGAGCACCGCTGGATGTTGAAATCGAAGGCGTGGTCAAATTTGTAGCCAGCCCCGGTGCCTACAAAGGACGCAAAGCCATCAGCATCCAAGGCATCGTCGGCGATGTGCTCAAATCGTCCGCAGGCTAACGCTGGGTGCTCCGTGAACAATCACGGGGCGCGGAAGGCTGATAAAAAGTGAACCGAAAGGCACTAGCCTCGGGCGTCGAAGGTGTTGCAATGCAAAGAACGCAAGACGTTCCAACATCTAACGATTTCGTCCATCGAATTACGATTCTGTGCGCGACTCCTTCGGCGCCCGAGGCTAGCGCCATTCGGTTCACTGCTTATCAGCCCAGGCTAACCCTAGCGCATGTTTGACTGTTAAACATGCACTAAGA
Source organism: Planctomycetaceae bacterium (assembly GCA_005798335.1). GTDB lineage: Bacteria > Planctomycetota > Planctomycetia > Pirellulales > Pirellulaceae > Aureliella. The sequence goes on from SYJV01000051.1 coordinate 4,496, forward strand.
AACAGTGACAATTTGCATGCCTATTCTAGCCGGTTGAACTAGTTTCTGCGTTCGAGAATCCTACTGGGTTGTCCGCACAAGTCGATGGGAATCGCATGCACGTGAATTCAACTCAGCCATTGAACACGATTCCGAGTTTGCCTTCGCGATTCCATTCGAATATCACGCATGCCACTTGGTCGAGCATTCTTGCTGCCAATTGATTGCCAGAAGACCGAAGATGGATTCCCATCAGCGACGGAAACCCCAGCGAATTCGCAAAGGGAGTTAGGACTGGCACGCGCGCGGTCTTGCGGGTTCCGATACAGATCACGGCATCCTGCCAGAGGCTCTCTTCGACCAGTCTCCAAAATACGTGCCCCGTTTCGCTGGATATGGAATACAAAGGATGGATCAGCGGATCGGCTGCGCCACGACTGCAGAGGTCTTCCATGATCGCTTCGCCTGCCATCGTCAATTGGCTGCGATTAACAATTGCGTACAGGCCATATTGAGAAGTGAAGCTCCGAGCCAAAGCGATGAAGTCGGCTTCTCGCTGGCTGATCGGTTGTATTTGTTCGTAGACCGGCAAATTGTCGATTGGCTGGAAGAATGGGAGCCACCACTTGGCAACGAACTTGTTTCTATCTTGGGCCAACAGTTCCGGAATAGCGCTGGGGGAAATTCTGGCAGTTCGCTCGAGATCGTGGCCAGGTGAAAAACTAATCGTTCTCCCGCCTAACGGTACATCATTGGTTCGCAGCGATTTCTCTGGTTCCGGAACACTTGGGATCGTTTGAAACGTAATCCCGTCTGAAGCATGGGGGTTTTCGCCGTCCTCAATAATTGAGACGGTGAATTTGGACATACCCGCGCGAATCGTGTCGCCAGCATTCAGCTCGCAATCAGTGACTCGCTGATTATTCAAATAGGTTCCATTGGCGCTGCCCACATCGTGGAGCCGAAAACCTGTGCCCTGAGAATCCAAACGCAGGTGCTTCCGCGACAGATGGCTATCGGCGGGAATGGCAAAGTCCACCGAGGCCAATCGACCGACCTCTACGATTTGGTTTTCTTTCAACCAAATTCGCATTCCCTTGGCAGGTCCTTCTATTACATCTATTACGCAAATCATGGATTGATCACTGATCAAATAAAATGTAAACGCAAATACCCATTTTAGTTATCGAGCCGCTACTATTACAGTTGCGAAGATTTTCCGAATATTCCATCGAAATACTCAAGATTCGCACAGCTTTATGCCCTTCAAATGGGGCATCTAGGTATAATTGGCGTTTATAGAGTGCTACGATACACCAGTTAAATGCGCATCTTGAGTTCCGTCAAAACATACCATTCGCTTTTGTGGAACAAGCTTTATGTTCTCGTTTACACGCCGAATTTCTAAATCGCTCAGCTCGATCGCCCGTGGATTTAGAAGGAAATTGTTACGCAGAGCTCTGCAGGAATCTATTCCGCGAACTTGCCACCCTTTGGAATCCCGGCGCGTCCTGTCCGTAAACGGTGTTTTTGCGGGAGGCGTTTTGAATATTTCCATAACCGACGGTGGCAATACGATTGCGGGGCTGCTGGTCGATGGAAACAACTTTTTCGCGGACGAGGATAATGACCAAACTCATGACGCTGGCGACGAAGAATCGCATCTGTTGTCGGCGCTCACTCAAATCAATGTCGTAGGTGACAATGGCGTTGGTACGTTCATTTGGCAAGGTAACTTCAGTCTCAGCAATGCGCTAGCGGGCGTGGCAGTTTCCAAAGTCGCTTCCGCCCAGTTCCTGTCCGTTGCGAATATCACGTCCAACGTGACGGTCAACGACAATGTCTCAAACGTCGTGTTTGGCGGCACTCAGACGATTAATGGAAATCTCACCGTTTCGGCCAATACGTCCATTGTGAATAACGCGGGCGCAGCGCTAAACGTTGTTGGCCTAGCGGACCTGACGGCTCCAACGATCACGTTGGGCAATCAAGCCGGTGATAATATCAACTTTGGAACGTTGACCTTTGATTCGACAGGCGCTGTATCCATCGAAGAGAATTCCGACACTAGGCTCGTCAACAGTGTTACCGCAAATAGCCTAACATTGACATCAACTGGAACGATTGAGCTGGACGCGGCTGCCACAGTCGTTAGTGCCACGACGGTACAATTCGAAGCCACCGGCCAAGATTCCGATGTACAAATTAACGGCGATATTCAAACTACCAACGGCAGCATCACGCTCAAAGCTGCGGACAGCATTTTCCTAGGTTCCTCTGGACTGGTCGACGCCAACGGTGCGGGCACTATCTCGTTGACCGCCAACGTCGACTTGCTGAACGGTAACAGCGACGATCAGATTTCGATGAGCGATGGAGCAGCCATCGAAGCAGACACCGGAACGATCCTGATGAGTGCCGCAGGAGCCGATGGCGGCAACGTCACGCTTGGAAGAGTTGTAACAAATAACAGTAGCGCGCTTGCGATCGATGTTCGCTCGACCAGCAGCATCGTCGACGCAACCGCGCTGGAAACTGCTAACTTAGAAGCTAGCACGGGCACGATCGTGATGCTGGCGACGGGCGGCGGGATCGGTGCTGCGGGAGATATCGATATCAACGCCGTCAATTTGGTTTTCACGGCTGCCTCAGTTACGCTGGGCGTGGTCCATATTACTGATCTGTCGGGTGGAGTGCGAATCTCGGGTGCCTCACAAGCAGGCGCCGGCGGGTCGCTGACTGCCAATAGCCCGTTAACGATCAGCGCCAATATTACCGTCGGAGCTTCCTTCATCTTCACGGCAGGCAATAGCGGTGCGGCGGGCGATGACTTGACCATCGACTCCGGCGCCGTCGTGACATTGTCCTCCGCAGTTGCCGGTGCACTGACGTTCAATGCCGGCGATGACATCGTATTGGATACCGGTACCATCACTACCAGTGGCGCGCTGCATACGGTGAATCTCGTAGCCAATCTCGAAGATCTTGGCGCCGACGAAGGAAATGCCGACACAGATCGAGGCGGAATCACTCAGGATGGTGACGCCGCGGCCGAAATCACGACCAGCATCCTAACAGCCACTGCCGGCGAAGGAATCGATATCGATACCTCTGTCGATTCGATGACCGCCACGAACAAGTATGCTGGAAACATCGTTATCCGAGAGACCGACGCAATAACGCTGACGTCGGTTAGCAATTCCAGCGGTTCAATCTCCATTACCGCTGGCGGTGCCATGACCGCCAAGAGCGTAGCTACCACAGGAACGACAGACACCGACGACATCACTCTATCTGGCACGTCGATTGAAGTGGACGTGATTTCTGCGGCTGGTCTTGCCGACGTATCGCTAACGGCGACCACCGGAGCCATCACGGACGCTGATACGAACAGCGCAGTGACCGCAGACGTGCTGACGATGAGTGCGGTCGGAGCGATCGGCGCTGCGAATGCGATCAATACGACCGTGGCCAAGCTGACAGCCAGCAGCACCGCAGCCGGCGACGTCAGAATCAACGAGACCAACGCTATCGAATTGACTAGCGTGACGAACACCAACGGTGCAATCATCGTCACCGCCGGTGGAGCGGTCACCGCAATTAGCGTATCGACAACTGGTGCGACGGATACCGACGACATCACCATCTCTGGCACAACGATCGAGGTCGGCACGATTTCAGCCGCTGGTGCTGGCGATGTGACTTTGACGGCGACCACGGGAGCCATCACGGACGCTGACACCAACAGTGCGGTAACCGCCGATGTGCTGACGATGAGTGCGGTCGGAGCGATCGGCGGTGCGAATGCGATCAATACGACCGTGGCCAAGCTGACAGCCAGCAGCACCGCAGCCGGCGACATCCGAATCAACGAAACCAACGCTATCGAGTTGACCAGCGTATCGAACACCAACGGTGCAATCATCGTCACCGCCGGTGGAGCGGTCACCGCAATTAGCGTATCGACAACTGGTGCGACGGACACCGACGAC
>SYJV01000514.1 GCA_005798335.1 Planctomycetaceae bacterium
GAGATCCTTACATCGATTTTCTTTGCTAGCGAGGTAACGTTGGGGAATTTAGGAAAACTGGTCATTGGTCAACTTATGTCAAAAAAGATGTGGGGTATAACAAGGCTGGAAGCTTATCCCACGTTCGTTGAACGGTATTGGTAAATTCCGATCTGCCGCTGGCACTGTGTCCAGGGCTGGTCTGTCGCCGGCCATTCAGGCCGAATCCATTGAGGGCGCACATTCCAAGGGTGGTGTTGCGATTGGATGCTATCAAAATCCAGATATTTGTGTGACATCTTGGTCGCAAATACGACCAAAGTGGTTAGACTCCGAGACAGTATCACGATTATCATTTTGGACCGCAAACCATGAGAAAAACAAGCAATCGCCTACTTCGCAGGTGCAACATCGAGCAACTTGAGCGGCGGCAGGTTTTCTCCATCAGTCTCATATCCGATAGTCTTTTGCCGCCACCAGCTCACGAGGTGCGCGACGATGCGTTCGTGGTCAAGTTGAACTCGGCTGACAATGTGCTCGCGCCGCTCGATAATGATTACGGCTATGGATATCCGATCTGGCTCATGAACGGGATGGACTTAACGCTCGACGCGAATGCGGCGCGTTCCGTTGCACCAAGCAAAATATTGGAGATTAGCCAACCCGCGCATGGCGAGGTGCGCATTGCTGCCGATGGTCGAACTGTGAAATACACTCCGGCTGCTGGCTACGAGGGTTTTGATCAATTCACGTACGTTGCCACTGGATTCGACACTCCCAACAATGTGGGAACGGTATTCATCAACGTTGTTCAGCCACTGTTGGGTCTGGAGGATTGGTATCGCGTTGCGCCGGGCCGCGAAATGACCCTTGACGTGCTTGAGAATGATCGCAGGAATGCGGCTCCATATCAATATCATCCAATAGACGCAACTGATGCCCCATTGCGACTGAGAATCACTCACGTGAGTCAGCCTGACTCAGGTGGCAGCGCGCGAATTGCCGCAGACGGTCGGTCGTTAGTGTATTCGTCATCATCGAGTTTTAGCGGTGTGGCACGGTTTTCGTACGAGTTCATCGACCATGAAGGATATCTAGGTCAAGCGAGTGTGGTTGTGCGGGTGGCAGAATCTGATTTGCCAACAGATAATACAGGTCCACTTTGGCCGGAACAAATCGATCAGCTCAGGCGCGAGCAAATTGTAGAGGCCAATGCACATCTATTTGGGGCCGGCTCGACTTACGATGTCTATCCTTGGTACCGGCCGCTGCTTTTCTCGGCCAGCGAACAGGCATTCTCGCTACGCAGCGAGGTAATGTTGAACTCGTTTTCATTGGACGCTAGGGACAATTTCAGCGATACGAACAATCAGATCAGTGATGTTGACGAAGACGATATTGTCGAGAACGACGGACGCTATTTGTACTTGTTTTCCAATTCGGAAGACGTTAATGAATTGGTGATTATCGATACCCAGCATGATGTGGAACCTACCGTTGTATCTCGCACTCAGTTCGACGGTATCCTGATAGGCCAACATTTGCTGGGCGATACACTGGCCGTGATAACGCGCAAGTACCTGCCTGACGGTAAGGTGTCAACGAAGCTGACGATACTCAACGTCGCGGACCGTTCCACTCCTACTGTTGTTCGCGCTTCAGCGCTGAATTCGGACTACCAGCAATCGCGAGTCATCGGCGACAAGTTGTATCTGTTTACTCAGCGTGGAGTCCAAGTACCTCAACCCGAGCTGCGTGCGCCGGTGAGTGAATGGAGTGTGAGGTTTTACGAGACGGGACGTCAGATGCTTGCCCGATTGGGCAACAATCTCTTCGACGGTACGTTGCCGCTGACAACTAATTATGATTCGTTCGGCGCGGTCGTTGGTCAGTCAACCAATTCAGCAGCGGCGGCAGCAATCGTGCAAGCGGAGCCTTGGTCGACACTACAATTGATCGATGCATTTGACCTTGATGCCGATGCAATTGGCCAGTTCGATTCCGATATAATCGCAACGCAATATGGTGCAACGCTGTTCGTTTCGTCCACCAGTGCTTATTTGTTCGAGAACGATTGGTCGTCATCTTTCCAGACCACCAAGATTAATCTTTTCTTGTTTGACCGTGTGGACGGGTCGGTCGACTGGGCTGCTTCTGGAACGGTTCCTGGTGGACTGCTGAACAGTTTTTCTGCGGGTGAATTCGCCGGTAATCTGCAGATTGCGACCAGCAATTGGCAAAATGGTAATCACGTAACGATACTCACTCAGGACGGTACCTCGTTAAAGAAAATCGGCTCGCTCGATAATCTCGCGCCTGGGGAATCGATCTATGCGGCTAGGTTTTTGGGTGAGCGAGCGTTTGTGGTGACTTTTCGAACGATCGATCCACTTTACGTACTCGATCTATCTGACCCAGCGCATCCTCGCATCGCGAGTGAATTGAAGCTGCCGTGCTACTCCCAGTATTTGCAAGTCGTCGACGACACGCACTTGCTCGGAATCGGACGCAATGCCGATGAAGAGACTGGGTTGTATGCCGAGTTGCAGGTTTCACTATTCGATATTTCTCAGACCTCAAGTCCTAAAGTTGTCAGCCAGTATCGATATGCCGGAGGACGTTCGACTTTCTCTGCGTTCGCCGAAAACGATGTGCGATCGATCAGCGATCATCATGCCATCAGTTATTTTTCTGAGTCGGGCATACTGGCCTTGCCAATTTACAGCTTGCCATACAACGAACACCGTGCAGAATTCGAGCCGATTCTCGACAACCCCGAAGCTTCCATGATGAGCGTTTTACGTATCGATCGTGAAGCGGGTATTCAATCGCTTGGCAGCGTAAACTTTCCCAATCGAGCGACTCGGTCAGTGCGCATTGATGACTTGCTCTACTCCATCTCAACGGATCGAATCGTAGTTACAGAATTGTTGGACCCCAGCGGCAAAATCGCAGAAGTATTTTTCGGGCAAGGCGCGACCGACGACGTAGCGCAAACCAACGATGGCGAGAAAATCTCAATTAATGTGCTGCGGAATGATGGCTTCAAGGGCCAGTCCAATGTCGGGCGAGTGACCACAACTACGACGACCAATAAAGATGTGACCGTCGAAGTTGCCGAAGACGGAAAGACGATTTTCGTAACGCCGCCAGAGGGTATTGCGGGTGTACACACCGTGAAATATTCCGTGGCTGGTCCCGAGGGCATACGCAGCGAAGGAACCGTGCGAGTCGAAACGCCGTGGATTTGGCACAATAACGCACAACCGCTGGATGTTGACGCCAATGGAACGGTTTCCGCACTGGACGTGCTGAATGTAGTGAATATGCTGAATCAGCACAGTGCCAACAACATCCAGGACATGGAGAGTTTCCTATTTTCGTCGTTGCCCGCAGAAGGCGAGCAGACGCGATCCATTGTTCGAGCGGATGTAAATGGCGACGAGAGTGTAACGGCACTGGATGTTCTTTTGATCGTCAACCATATTAACAATCGCCAATTGACCAACCCTCAAGGCGAACAAGCCAGCTTGAAACATGATCAGCCAGCCAGCTTGGATCTGGCATCGTTTTTTCTCCCATGGTCAGATACTAACGCTGCCCCACGGCGACGAGAACTCCGCAGTTTCGACTGGGAAGTGGCCGTCGATTATTCTGTTTTTGACGAGATTTTCAGCGACGAATCAACTTTCTAATCTCTTTCGATACTCGCCTTAGTGAGCGCGGCCAGCCGCATGCGGGCGCATCAGAGGATTTGTGCTCGCCAACAACCAAGGACACTGTTGGAGCGGCAGAGATTCGCTGCGCCGCTAGCTTCTGAGGCATCGATTTCTGGTTCGAGCGCCCAAAACGGCTATTTATTCTGCCCAGTTCTATGGCGGCTTGGTTTCGCATCTCAATCTAAAAGAGCGAGTCCAGGGGTGAGCGCTGTGCATCCAGCGGTATAATCGGTTTGCAAGCGCAGATAGAATGTTCGCCAGTTTCCTGTTTCGCACGAAAGACTTCGCTTCGCAAGGCGTCAGGGCAAATTGGACTTTACAAGGGGTGGACTGATAGCGGCTATGGAACGTAACACAGCTTGGACATTAGTGAGCACGGCAGTCGTTACTGGTCTGTTGGTTCAGACTGGACTGGCTCAACCGCAGCAGGAAGAGGTCGCTTCGTTGCGACAGGGTTTTCTGATCGAGGTTCCGCTACCGCTGGTGGGTACGCGCGACGAGACGGTACAGCGACAAATATCGCAGATCGCTGCAAAGGCCCGAGCTGATCAGCCGCGTCCGATTGTGGTACTGAGCTTTGTTGAAAACCAACCAACAGCGGACGCCTCAAAACCCACGGAAACTCTAGAGATTGGCCAAGGAAGTCAATTTGAGCGTGCTTTAGCACTGGCTCGCTTCCTGTCTAGCCCTGCTGCTGCGAAGGTCCGTTTGGTGGCTTACTTGCCCCGCTCAGTCGTAGGACATGCCGTCTTACCCGTTTTGGCGTGCGAGGAAATCTCCGCCACATCCGACGCTGAACTTGGTCGTGCATCGCTCGACGAAACCAATCTGGACGATACCATTCGCGGCGCTTACTTGGACATCGCGCGCCGTCGTGGAAATCTTGACGAAGCCGTGGTCAGCTCAATGCTGGACGCCAATGTTGCGGTCCTGCGAGTGGAAACAACGGAGGGTCGAACTCAAATCGTAACCGAAACCGAAGCCAAGCAACTGCGCACTGAGGCTAAGATTCTGCGTGAAGAAACGCTGTGGTCAGGAGGGAGTTTGGCCGCATACTCGGGTCAGCAGATGCGCCAAAATCGATGGATTGCGCATGTGGCCGATTCACGACAGACTCTGGCGCATAGCCTCTCAGTTATCGGAAGTTTGAAAAGTGTCTACCTTGCTCCCGAAACGTGGCGTCCGATTCTAGTCGAGTTGTCGGGCGACATTTCAGACGCGCGTATCGCTCAAATTATTCGCGGCTTGGGCGAACAGGTCGATCAGAAAAAAATCAATTTGATCGTGACCAAGGTTGTTAGTGCGCGCGTTGACATGCCGAGCGCGGTTCAACTAGCAAATTACCTTGCGCGACTCGACGGCGAAACAGTGCACACGGTGGGTATCATCGCGGATTCCGTCGCGGGTCCAGCGGCACTGGCTGCTTTCGCGTGCGACGAAGTATTCCTGCTCGACGGTGCCCAGATCGGTTCTGCTCAGGATGGAGCATTGCCGGGCAAATTAGTCGGTGAGAACCAGGCCGCCCAAGAGGCTCTGCTGGAGCTTGAGACGCTGTCCAACCGGCCAGCGTCGCTGATGTCCGCTGCGATGGACTCTGGAATTACGGTGAAGGAATATATCCAGCAGGAAACGGGTCAGCGCCGACCGCTGGCCCAATGGCAACTGGATACGTTGAGCGACCGGAACCTCTGGTTGGCCAAGGATACTTTGGTCAAAGACGGAGATATCTCGCGCGAACTTGCCATCAAATTCGACCTGATCACGGGCTCCGAAGCGGACGTAATCGCAGCCTTGCGTCGTGTGGGTGTGCCGGAAGAAATTAAGGAACTTCCCACGCCGTGGCTCGATTCCACGGTCCAGCGAATTTTGGCTCAAGCGTGGCTGCCGCGCGTCTTGCTGCTGGTCGCGTTTCTGGCAATCTCTGTCGAGCTAGGAACACCAGGATTGGGCGCCGGTGGTTTCGTGGCTGGGCTGTGTTTTCTCGGGTTCTTTTGGATCGAAGCCCTGAACGGAAATGTCGAGTGGCTTGAAGTGCTGCTGTTCGTCGGAGGCTTGATCGCACTGGCCATCGAGGCGTTCGTGTTACCTGGATTCGGTTTATTCGGAATCGGCGGATTTGTGATGCTGCTGGCATCGGTGGTGCTTGCCAGTCAGACGTTTATCATCCCAAGAAATTCAGAGCAACTAAGTGTTGTGGCGTATAACTTCTTTTGGGTATCGGTATCGGCGCTGACCGTGATGATCGGTCTGTTGATGATGCGCAAGCAAATCGAGGCATCGCCTATGGTGCGGTGGATGACACTGGAACCGTCCGGTTACGAGGATCCCGATGAACTGGCGCACCGCGAATCGATAGTTCACTGGGAACATTTGGTGGGCCAATCCGGTATTACCACCACTCGCTTGAACCCTGCCGGGAAAGCTCAGTTTGGGCGCCAGATCGTGAATGTACTCGGAAGTGGAAGCATGGTAGCGGAAGGCCAAGTTGTGCGCGTCATCGAAGTACGCGGAAACGCGGTCATCGTTGAAGAGGTTGTGTAAAGAAGTTCGTCCCTCTGCCACTCAAAAGCGATACTGAAGGGATTCTAATTGGACAGCGCCATTTTGTGTGCAAGGCATGGCTTTTCGCCCTAGCCATTTCGTCGTTTAACCCC
>SYJV01000515.1 GCA_005798335.1 Planctomycetaceae bacterium
TCATAACCGCCAACGGACACTTCACCGAAAACCGATCCAGATTTGTCTTCCCTGACATAGCTATCAATCTCCACAAATCCATGAAACTTCCATGTTCCACAAGGATTTAGCAGATTCTCAAACATGTTGAAAGGTCTGGCGGTTAAGGTCTCAATACTTGCGTAACGAAGGTTGATATTCGCACCGGCCGAAGTCGTATTATCGCCAAGGAATATAAAACTTGGCAGCTCGTATACGTCCGGCGAACCCGAAAACGCGGAATAATCCTTCAACGCTCCCGCGATAATGCTTTGCCCGGCACCTCGCAAACTGTAAGCACTCCCTTGCACTGTCAGCTCATACGAGACGACACCTACTCCCACAGAATTGAAGTTGGCACTCTCTGCCGCTGGGGAACCAAATACCGGACTGTCGTTCTGTGAGAAGATTCGATTGGCATGAAACCCAATTTCAACTCCCGATTTCACTCCACTAGCTGCATCGCGCGAGATTGCAATGACGCTGAAACCAGCTCGTTCATTCGAAAGATGCGATTCCGATACGATTTCGACATCAAAGGACAATCGATAACCATTCATTCTATCCAGAGCTGGAAATAGTGAGTTGACCAGAGTGCTGCCGAAGTAGTTGCTGTAACCTCCTTGTATGGCATTATCAGCAATGGTTGTAAAGTTCGTCGAATTGGAACTGGCTTGATAGGTTTGGCTCCCTCCCAGCGACGCAAAAGCCAACCACCGAGGAACAAAGTTATTGGGAGTTGCGCTCTGCACAGTTCCGTCATACAAAATTGTGAGCGCAGCGCGGCAATTCTCACAACTCAAGCTGAACAGCGCACAAGCACATAGGGCCGCTGCTGGTTTCAACATCGGCAATTCATTTCTCCAAATCCTTAGAGAGTAATCACCCAGGCTTTAGATTTGTATAGGATTTCAAAGAAGAATCCTGGGCTCAAGCCTGAGGTGTCAAAAACCTGTAGCAAGGAATTTGAATCCGGCAAGCTAACCAGGGCAACCAAGGTGGATGCGATTTGTTGCGATCCGCCAGAATTCAGAATCAAATCGTCTTGAACAAGTTCGCGTCAAAGTAGCTGAGATCGATAGCGTCGATATCGTGATCGTTATCGTAATCGAGCGCGGCCCCGATGCCAGTTATCGGATTCGGGGAAAGCTGATGTTGGACCATGACGTCCCTATCGCTTACCTCGACGTCACCGTCGCCATCGATGTCGCCGTAGAGTCGAAAGAACTTATCGGCGACGTGAGTTCCATAGAGATAGTCGCCACCGGGCTGCGAGTCGCCATCGCCGTCGAGATTCTGGAACGTAATCAGGGAAACGACTTTGATATCATCAATTCTCAGGCGATATCGTGCGTCTTTTAACGAGCCCGCACCGTCTGGCGAAAGCGGGCTTGGATTGGCACTGGGTGGGAAGGTCAAGGATACGATCGTTTTTTCGCCGAGCGTTGTTTGAGATTGATGAACTTCGGAGACGACACCTTCAACTAAGTTGTTGCTCAGTGAACCATGCATGCGCTCGATTGTGATAGCACCGCTGGCGAGGTACACGGTACTGTCGAAAACAACTTTGACTTCCGTTAGTTTTGATCGCTGTGACTGGCCGTCATTGATCACCACGGACTCAACCTTGGGAGCAGGCTCAGGCACGTTCGCTGTCGCTAAATGAAATACGTCATCCGCGCTCAAGTGCCCTGCGTCTGTTGCTCGAACACGCAGCAGAATTACTCCAATATCTTTAAACAGCGGAACGCCTGTTAGCGAAGCCGATTGCGAGTCGAACTGCAGCCACTCCGGCAACGCCGAGCCATCGCTGCGGGTAACTTGGTAGCTGAGTGGCTCTCCGTCGGCATCGGCAAAAACATTGGTGTGTAGCGCCAAGTTGAATTGGGTGCCTACATACACAAGCTGATCCGGGACTTTCTTTCGAACTACTGGCGCATCATTGATCGGTGTTACGGAAATCGAGACTGTTGAGACATTGGATAATCGTGTGCCATCCGACACTTGATAGGTAAAGCTGTCAGTACCAAAGAAATTTGCGTTGGGAACGTACTCGAACGCACCTGAAGTAGAATTGAAGTTATTCAGTGTGCCAAAAGCTGGACCGTTTACCAGTTGAACAGCAAGGCTGCTGGAGGGAGTATCTGGATCAGTGTCATTAACCAGCACGCCGGGAGCGCCAACTGACAGACTGCCATCTTCCACAACCACATAGCTATCATCGCTTGCGATTGGAGCCGCAAAGTTCGCCAACAACAATGGGTCGCCGCCCGCTAGTGGTCGCCTCGGTTCAAGCTGTTCGATCAACATAGTTCAGCTTCCCCATTGACCCAACTAAGTAGTTGGCGCCTGAATCGGAGTATCAACACTTGTTTCACCATATTAATGGCGACATAGTACCGGCTGTTGCAACCGGATTCTGTCGCCACTTTCTAGAGCTTTGAGCCGATTCTAAACTGCGGAGCCCAGCAACATAACCGTCAAAGTGTGCTAGAAATCCAGGTCCGGCTCTTTAACGATACGATCGTGCCGAAAATGCGAGTTTGAATGGCAATTGGTTGCATGGAACAGTCCATCTCAACACGGATCGAGTGATTGGTTATGATGGGGCTCTAGTCAGCAGTTGCTTGCGACCCCAAGCTCCGACACCCCTACCAATTGATTTGCCAATGGCTAGTTTCCGCACGAAACCAACCGATTCCGCTCGAATGTGCGTGTTGCTGAACTTTGCGCGAGGACTGCTCCACGCTGCACTAGTCCTGAGCTGTTTTAGCAATTGTTTCGCCCAGCAACTGCCTGTCGATGAAACTCAAGCCAACGACGACTCGCTGCAGTATTTTGAATCTAAGATCCGTCCGCTGTTGGTCAAGCATTGTTACGCCTGTCATTCAAAGGAATCGAAAGAACTTCAGGGTGGATTTCGAGTCGATACACGTCACGGTTTGATCGATGGTGGTGATTCGGGGCCTGCAATCACTCCGGGCGATGCGAAGAACAGTTTGTTGATATCTGCGCTGCGTCATGAGTCACTGGAGATGCCGCCGGATCAACAGCTCGGTCAGGATATTATCGCGGCCTTTGAGCGTTGGATTAACAGTGGAGCGAAATCTCCCGCCGACGCGGCACCTTCGAGCACCAAGAATCGCGACCGTATCAACTGGGATCAAGCGCGACAGTTTTGGTCGTTTCAGCCTCGAAAACAACAAGTTGTTCCAGTTGTCGGAATCGCTGCAAAAGTTAGTATCGAACAAGATGGCAACGAACACGTAACTGCATCCAACAACCAAGCGTTGCACGATAGTCTGACGTTGGCAGCGGCTCAATGGGTTCGCCATCCCGTCGATGCCTTTATAGTGGCTCAACACGCACGGGCTAAGCTGACACCGGCGAGCGAAGCCGCCCGTCACACGTGGTTGCGTCGAGTTTATTTCGATTTGACCGGACTACCTCCGGATGCCGAAGACGTATACCAATTCATGCAGAATGAATCGCCAGATGCTCACGAACGAGTTGTCGATCGCTTGTTGGCATCACCAACTTACGGCGAGCGCTGGGGACGGCATTGGTTAGATCTGGCTCGTTACGCGGATTCCAACGGAGCGGATGAAAATCACGCTTATCCGGTAGCATGGCGTTACCGCGACTATGTGATTAACGCTTTCAACGGTGACCTTCCTTACGATCGATTCGTCCTCGAGCAGCTCGCCGGTGACCTGCTGGTGTCGGCGTCCGACGAGGAGCGTGCAGAGTTGTTGACCGCGACGGGCTTTTTGGTACTTGGGCCCAAGATGCTGGCCGAGCAAGACAAACCCAAGCTGGTGGCAGACTTGGTAGACGAACAATTGGATACGTTTGGAAAAGTGTTTCTCGGGTTGTCGCTGGGCTGCGCTCGCTGTCACGATCACAAGTTCGATCCCATTACTGCCGAAGACTATTATTCGCTAGCGGGAGTATTTCACAGCACAAAATCGATGGAGCACCTCGAGTTTGTCTCGCAATGGAACGAGCGCGAGCTGCCGAATTCCGTTGTCAGTCAAGCGATTACCGAACACGCGCAGCAGCTCGAACCTGCCGAGCGTGAATTGAAGAATTCTGAGCTTGCGGTCCGCGACCGTGATTTCGAGCTTCAACTGGGTCGCTTGTTGTCAGCACTGATTCGATCAAGCCGATCAGACCATCAGGCGGTAACGAACCCAATCGAAGGTCAAACTGTAAATGCCACAACAGATAATCCTGAGGTCGAGAAAATAGTCACTCGACTGTCATCGTTGCCCGCGGAGAATCGGTCGGGTGTGCTTAGAATTTGGTATGCGCTCCGCGACACGCCTCGCGACAAATTCTCGCTTGCTGCTGAGGAACTCTGGATTCAATTGGCTAAAGAGCGCGAGAACGCCCGCGCGACTCGTTCATCGTCCAGCAACATCATTGGACAGATGTTGAAACTCAGCTCGCCGCGATCAATGGATGAGCTTGTGAAACTTTACCAAGTCGAGCTTCGATCAGCGTGGCAGACGGTGCGCGACGCAGCCCGCGACAAAGATGCAAAGATTCGCGATCCGAAACTGGCGCGCACTCACCGCGAATTGTTCGGCAAAGAAAGCGTGTTGATATATGCCGACAAGATCGACGAATTGCTTACCGATAACGAAAAGAGAACGTTCGGACCCTTGCGAGAGAAAGTAGAATCGTTGACCAAATCGAAACCGTCGCTGGCCAAAGCGATGTCGGTGGACGAAGGCAGCGTCAAGCTGGTTGCGATCCATGCACGAGGCAGTCACCTCAGCCAACTCGGATCGCCGCTGCCGCGCCGGATTCCAACGATTTTTCGTGATCACGAATTGTCCGACGTCAATTTCCCGGACGACCACAGCGGACGTTTGGAACTGGCACGCTGGGTAATCGATCCGGACAACCCGCTCACCGCGCGAGTCATGGTCAATCGAATTTGGCAAGGACATTTTGGCGATGGGATTGTGCGCACTGCGTCCAATTTTGGAATGAAAGGTGACGCGCCTTCGAACCTCAAGCTGCTCGATTGGTTGGCAGAGGACTTTGTACGTGGCGGCTGGTCGATCAAGCGGTTGCATCGCCAAGTAGTGCTCAGTGCCACCTATCGCATGGATTCTGTCAGTTCACCGGCCGGCGAACGCATTGATCCAGACAACCGACTTCTGTGGCGTCAGAATCGACGACGCTTGGAAGTTGAACCGTTTCGCGATTCACTGCTAGCGATTGGCCACGAACTCGATCGACAGTTGTTTGGCCAGGCACAGTTGATTTATGGTGACAAGTTCGAGGAAACCGGCGCGGCCAAGACCATACACGATGCCTTTCGCCGTACGGTGTATTTACCGATCAATCGCGCGGCGCTAGAAGATTTCTTTTCGACGTTTGATTACGTCGATCCCGCAGTGTCGCTGGAAAAGCGACCATCGACGACAGTACCGCACCAAGCTCTGTTTCTCATGAATCATCGACTGGCCACTCACGCGGCTTGGCGGTTCGCGGACCGACTCAAGCAAGCGACGGACGACGCAGCGCAACGCATTAAGCTCGCCTTCGTAATTGCGATTGGGAGACAACCGACAGCTGACGAGTTTTTCACCGCAACTAATTTTGTAAACACACTCGGGTCCGCTGTCGCGCAAGAGAATTCGAGAGTGGAAACAACGAATCCCAACAGGCTTCATGAAGACCCATGGTTCAGTTTTTGTCGAGCATTGTTACTGACCAACGAGTTTATCTATGTGGACTAGCAATCGATCTGACATCGGCACCGATCAACACCTAAGTGACCTCTCAGATCCCCAGGCAGCTTGCCGTTGCAGCAGCGCCGAGCATTCGCGCAGATCCTTTTTAGGTACTTGCCGCATCGGACTGGGATCGCTGGCATTGGCCACGTTGTTGCATGAGAGTGGATCAAAGGCAGCCGGTCCTTCACACACTGAGACCAATGGTGGCTTGCACTTCGCCGCGCGAGCCAAACGCGTGATTTTTCTATTCATGCATGGCGCGCCGTCGCACGTGGATACTTTTGACTATAAACCGCTGCTGATTCGGGACAACGGCAAACCGCTTCCGTTCGATAAACCGCGAGTTCAGTTCGCCCAGACTGGTAATTTGCTACGTAGCCCTTGGACGTTTCGTCAGTATGGGCAATCGGGAAGGTGGGTGAGCGACCTATTCCCCGAAGTGGCCCAGCACGTGGATGAGATGACCTTCGTACATTCGCTGCACGGTTCGAATGAAGCCCACGGAGGTGCATTGCTGAAGATCCATACTGGCAGCGATACATTTGTCCGTCCCAGCATGGGAGCATGGATTGGATATGGCTTGGGGACTGAGAATCAAAATCTACCCAGTTTCGTGACGATTAATCCGACGCTTGGACACGGCGGTGTGCAGAATTTCGGGTCGGCGTTCTTGCCTGCGCAATTTCAGGCGACTCGAATTGGCAAGAGTCGTACCAAGATGATGGAAGCCTCGATCACCAATCTCGTCAATTCCCATTCGACTCACCAGCGTCAGCGCGAGGAACTCGATTTGAGCCAGACGCTCAACCGATTGAAACTGGAGCAAGTCGGAATTGATGCGCAACTGCAATCGCGCGTCGAGTCGCTGGAATTGGCGTATCGCATGCAAATGGAGGCGCCTGACGTCGTCGATCTTTCTCGCGAGACTCTGGATACGTATCGACTGTATGGAATCGATCAACCTCATACTGAGAACTTTGGGCGCGAGTGTTTGTTGGCACGCCGACTGTGCGAAGCTGGAGTACGATTCGTCCAGGTCAGCCACGCTTATTGGGATCAACACTCAGAATTAAAAGAGAAGCACAGCGAGTTAGCCGCCGAAGTCGATCGGCCCATCGCCGGATTACTGCAAGATTTGAAGAACCGCGGAGTGCTCGATGATACGTTAGTCATATGGGGCGCGGAGTTTGGACGTACGCCCACTGCGCAAGGCACCAACGGTCGCGATCATAATCCGCACGCGTTTACTTATTGGATGGCTGGTGGCGGTGTGCGGCGAGGGTTTAGTTACGGCGAGAGCGATGACTACGGATTTTACGCTGCCCAGAACAAAGTGCACATGCACGATTTTCATGCCACGCTATTGCATCTGCTCGGCATCGACCACGAGCGGCTAATCTACAGTTATGGCGGTCGTGATTTTCGGCTGACAGATGTACACGGCCACGTCGTTCATGAAATCATGGAACCGCGCGACATATGAAGCGCGGTATGTTAGGTTAGGCAGCCTCCGAACTCGCAAGCCAATCCGCATAGATTTTCTTGACAATTCGGTTTTGCATCGCAAATTCTCCCGAGTTGGCAATTTTTTGCTCGATGACGGTAGTTTTGAAATAGAGTGTCATTGTGAGCGTACTGCCAAGCAAGTCAACAGCTAAGAAGCTGGTCCCATTTCCTCTTGTAAATTCACGCTTATGGATCGATCTTCAACGGATGATTGTGGTGTAATCCGCGTTAGCCTTAACTCTTACTATGAACGAACAAGCGTTTTCCTCAGCAAGCTTTAGGCCATAGGTTTTTCGTGCGCTTCCAAGGGATCAAAACCTGGGTTGTCGCGAAAAATTCGTCCTGTTTTTCTCAAGATGGTGGTATGTTTCCTTTGTCAACGAGGACAGCCGAACTTGAGAGCCGAGAAGGAAACGCGACAGCATGCTCATGCGTCATCCCCATCCTGAGTTACAGTTTGCGTATAAGCTACCTTACGGAGCCATCGTTACTGATCGGGGCATTCAGTTCGTCGTATTCAGCCGCAGCGCGACCGCGATGCGAGTTCTGTTGTACGACACAGTGGATGATCGCGAGCCGACTGAAGTGATCGAATTCGATCGCGAAACGGATCGCTGGGGTGACATGTGGAGCGTGTTCGTGCCGGGCATCGGTCCGGGACAGTTGTATCACTTTCAAGCCGACGGACCATTCGATCCCGAATCGGGTCAATGGTTCGACGGGAACGCTCGCTTGGTCGATCCGTTCGCAAAAGCGTTGGCAGGTTGCTACCAGAAGAGTACCGATGGCGTCATTCGACCTCCCAAGTGCGTGGTCGTGGACGACTTCTTCGACTGGGAAGGCGACCGGCACCTACGTCGACCTTTGGCCGAGACCATTATTTACGAAATGCACGTGCGTGGTTTCACCAAGAGCAAGACGGCGCGTATCAAACATCCGGGAACTTACTTGGGCGTGATCGAAAAGATCCCGTACTTGAAAAGCCTGGGGATTACTGCCGTCGAGTTGATGCCGGTGCATGAGTTTCCCATCCTTGATATTCGAGGCAATCGGCTCGATAGGCCCAATTATTGGGGCTACGATCCGCTGGCGTTCTTCGCTCCACATCGCGGCTATGCCTATAGCCGAGTGCCCGGAGCGCAAGTGCTCGAGTTCAAGCAGATGGTCAAGGCCCTGCATCAGAACGGTATCGAGGTTATCTTGGACGTCGTCTTCAATCATACGTGCGAAGGCAACGAACTGGGTCCAGTGCTATCGTTCAAGGGGCTGGAGAATCGCGTGTACTATATCCTGAACAGTGGCGGTAGCCGTTACAGCAACTATTCGGGATGCGGTAACACGTTTAATGGAAACCATCCGATTTCCCGGGAGTTGATATTCCATTGCCTCAGGCATTGGGTACACAACTACCACGTCGATGGTTTTCGGTTTGATTTGGCGAGCATCTTGTCGCGCGATCGCAATGGCAATTTAATGCCTAATCCACCCATGGTGGAGCAGATCGCAGAGGACCCGATGCTGGCCGACACCAAGATCATCGCCGAGGCTTGGGACGCGGCTGGTGCATACCAAGTCGGTTCGTTCGGTGATCTGCGGTGGGCGGAATGGAACGGACGTTATCGCGATGACGTTCGTCGGTATTGGCGCGGGGACGGCGGATTGACCGGAGCGCTGGCGACTCGACTGGCTGGGTCGTCAGATCTGTTCGAACACGCTGGCCGGGCGCCCTACTGTAGTATCAATTTCATCACCAGCCACGACGGTTTTACTCTGAATGACCTAGTCAGTTATCAGGAGAAGCACAACGAAGCTAATGGCGAATACAATCGAGATGGAGACAACCACAACTGTAGCGACAACTACGGTGTGGAGGGCCCGACGCGGCGCAAGCCCATCGATCGCTTGCGCTTGCGTCAAATCAAGAACATGTTGGCTACTCTACTACTCAGTCAAGGAGTCCCGATGATCGTGATGGGAGATGAATGTCGTCGGACGCAGCGCGGCAATAACAACGCGTACTGCCAAGACAACGAAATCTCCTGGTTTAACTGGTCGTTGGTCAAGCGGAACGAAGGACTTACCAATTTCGTTCGCGGCTTGATCGCCGTCCGCAGGAACCAACCCACGCTACGGCGTACGAGGTTCCTGACCGGTCGGTCGTTCGATTCGCGAGGAGTGTCGGATGTGAATTGGTTCAATTCGCTCGGCATGCACGTCAACTGGGAACATCCCGATGGAGCCTTGGTCTGTTGGTTGCCCGCACCGGCCGCCAATGATGACCCCGAAGGACTCGGTCGCGACCTGCTGTTGATGTTCAACGGCACCGGTCAGACGCGTAACTTTACGATCCCCGAACCGACTCGAGGCATTCCGTGGAGCCTGCTCATCAACACGGCCGCCGAAAGCCCGGATGACATCTATCCGGACTTAACCGGTCCCGCCGCGCCGCCCAACCGGCAAATCGAGCTGGAATACCGCAGCCTGCAAGTCTACGTCGATCGTAAATAAACCTGTCGCAACCGACTCATCCCAAAAACAACCAGCCCAATCGCCCGCGCAAGCCCTTCACCGGACAACTTGCTCGGGCGTTTTTCGTTACACTGCGATTCAGAGATTGTATACTTGCAGCATTCCGTTAATTCGATCAACAGATCGCTTTTGCCTTTTGGCTGACCGACCAAATGCCGTCCAAGACTTCAGTGACTTCCGAATCGATCAGACTCGGCGGGACGAATCGTTGCGAGCTGGTGATAGTCGCTCTTCTTAAAGTGCGAGATCGGTAGGTTTAGACTTTTCAGGTAGGACGCGAAAACCTGATCCAGAAAGTCATCGCTGGCTTTGGTGTCACGCCACCATTTGTGTGTCGGGTCACGAAGAGCTGCAGGTGAAACGTTGTCTTGGATGCACTCCTCCCTGGCTCGCTTACGGCGTGCCGATTCGTTCGCACCGAAGAGTGGGCCAGCGGAATCACGGTCGTGTGCTTGCGCTAAAGCGATGAATGTCCGTTGGTTCGATCACGACAACTTGCTGAAATGCTCCAACCACTTGAGCAACATTGTGGCGTAACAGCCGCGCTCCAGTGAGAATTCGATACTGAGTTTACACCGGTCCTGAGTTTCCAATTCATCCTGGCTGACCTTCCCGACCAAATTTATAGGGACCAGCAAAACGCGTCTTTGGCCTTTTGAAAAAAATGTGTCGCGAGGGAATTTCAGCCGTATTTGATTGGGCTGCATACCGTAGCGCTCCAGCACTTGTTCGAGCAGTGTCAGCGTCTGACCTGGCCACTGGTGCTGACGTGCGGATGGTAGTGGAACGCTCATGTCACGAAATTTGGCGGCAGTTTCAGAATGGTATAGTTTCGGGAAGACCAGCGGCCCACCTGCGCCTTCAAGCTGCATTACGGTGTCGTTCCCAAGCTCCAGTTGCCACAGCCTGCCGACCAATTCGTTCCAAAGTTGGCTTTGGAATGCTGCGACATAGAGACTGCGGAGATCGATCCGCAGCAATGCAACCGCGCGGCGAAAATCGGTTGGATGGTCGAGCAAGTAAGTCACGATGCTGCGGCGATGCGAGCGATCGAGTTTATCCTTGCAGGTTTTCCAATTTCCCCAAAAGTTCCGCAACAGCGCCTTCTGCTCGCGCTCGCGCGGCGCATCATGGACGTTTGCTTCTGCAATGGCTAAGAACAAAGTTCGTTCGTAGTCTCCCAAGCACCAGGGATGTGCCACGAATTGCCTGCTTTCTCCCAAGGAACCGAAGCGTTGGTCATCGAAATAGTTGGGAACTCCGGTCGCCGCCACCGGGAGACTGGCGAGCATGCGTTCTGCTTGATCGGGCTGTAAATTGCGCAGCGCAATCGTAAACTGGTTCGCGGCGATATCTGCGGCCCGAAACTCGCGCGGTGCCTGGCCGATATACGCCAGCGTGAAGCTCCGCTGGTTGAGCGCTTGCTTGGGCCCGCGATGGATGGTGATCGTTTGCGAAGTGACCGCGTGCCGATCTCTTAGACCGCCATAAGCGATTGCGTGCCTGGGCAAATTCCAACTTCGCAATATTTCGTTTATTGCCTCGGGTGTACCGATCCCTTCTTTGTCCAAGCGATAGACCGCAAATTGGCCGCTCGAGATCTCGAAATTACTCACTTCATTAACGACGAAATCTTCTCGCAAGCGTTTGATCTTCAGCTTAGCCAAATCATTGTCCTCGCCACCGTTGTCCGTAGAATGGCTTAAGGGCAATCCCCGCCAATTTTGAATATGGAACGATCGCCCCCCAAGCCTTTGATGTCCGGGTTATTCGTCGTCCGCCTCGTCACCGTTCGGTTCGTCGCCAGATTCATCTTCTTGGAGATCGACCTCGGAGGAGTCTTCCGGAATAACAGACTGGGGTGAGAATGCAGCCGCTTGCGCGACCTCTTCTTCAGTAACGTCTTCTTTGGGCACGCGCACGACTGCGGTGACTGCATCGCCCTCATCGAGCGACATAATACGAACGCCCTGAGTATTGCGGCCGATAATGCTGATTTCTTTCGCGGCGACGCGCTGAATTTTGCCACGGGTGGTCATGATGAGCAATTCATCTTCGTCGGTCACCGGCGTAATGCCGACGACTTTGCCGTTGCGCTGCGTGGTCTTGATATCGATCAAGCCGCTACCGCCACGTCGTTGAGTGCGGTAGGAATTGCCGGACGATAGATCCTCGGCTGTTTCGGTTTCGTTAACCTCCGCTTCTTCTGGCAGTGTGTCCGCTTCGTCGTCACCTTCGGCTGCCGAATCCGGTATAGGCGTCAGCGTCTCGCCGTGGCCAAACCAGGTGCGTTTACCGTAGCCCTTTTCGCAAACCGTCAACAAGGTCGCCGCAGGGTCTGCCACGACCATACCCACCAAAACATCTTCTTTGCCGAGCCGAATGCCTTTAACGCCCGATGTGTTGCGTCCCATCGATCGCGCGTCGCTTTCGGCAAATCGAATGGCCTTGCCTTTGGCGGTTTCGAGCAACAGTTGATCGTTGGGCTTGGTAACAACCACGTCGACCAATTCATCGTCCTCTTTGAGTTTGATGGCGATGATGCCGCCTTTCTTCGGGCGACTGTACGCATCCAGCGGCGTCTTCTTCACTAGTCCTTTCTTCGTAGCCATCACCAGAAAGTGACCAGGCAAATTAAAATCGCGGACAGAGACGCACTCGGCAATCTTCTCTTCGGGAGCAAGGTTCAACAAGTTCACTACGGCTCGACCGCGGCTCTCACGATTCATTTGCGGGATATCGTAGACCTTTTGCCAGTAGACTTTACCTTGGCTGGTAAAAAACAACAGGTATGCGTGCGTGCTGGCAACGAACAGATGCTCGATCGGATCTTCCTCTTCGGTCTTGGCGCCGGAGATCCCCTTGCCACCCCGGCGTTGAGCGCGATAAGTTGTCGCGGGGATGCGCTTGATGTAGCCGCGATGGCTGATCGTGACCACCATGGTCTCTTCGGTGATTAGGTCCTCGAGATTGTAGTTACCAAGTTCTTCACCGCTAATTTCCGTGCGACGATGATCACCAAAGCGGCGACTGATCTCGTGCATGTCGTCGATGATGATATTCAGAATGCTTTGCGGGTCAGCCAAAATCGCTAGGTACTTGTCGATCTCATCTAGGATTTCGGAGTGTTCCTGCGCGAGCTTGTCTTGTTCCAAGTTGACCAATTGGCCAAGCCGCATTGCTAAAATCGCGTCGGTCTGAACACTGGTCAGCGTATACGTGTCCGAAACGCCTCGGTCGCGTTGAAAATCGTTGTAGCCTCTCTCGCCCAACGCTCGCTGCATCATCGACGCAGGGACCTTAACTCCCATCAAGCGTTCTTTGGCTTCGGGCTGGGTAGCGCTGGTGCGAATGATGCGGATGATCTCATCGATATCTGCCAGTGCCAGCAGCAAACCTTCGATTGTGTGTTTACGCTTGCGAGCGCGTTGCAACAAGAATTGTGTCCGCCGGCGAATCACCGTGATGCGGTGGCGAATAAACTCTTGTAATATCTCCTTAAAATTCAGCTCGCGCGGTTTGCCATCGACTAGCGCTAGGAAGATGATCGAGAAGGAATCCTGCAACGACGAAAACTGGTACAGTTGATTTAGCACGACATCGGGATCATGACCTTGCTTGACGTCGATCACCAAGCGGACAGGTTCCTTCAGATCGCTCTCATCGCGAATATTCGAGATGCCCTTCATCTTGCCCGAGCTGACCAGTTGAGCGATACGTTCGATGACGCGATCGCGAAACTGCTGGAAGGGAATCTCGCTCACGACGATGCGCGAGCGATTGCGAACTTCTTCAATTTTGGCGCGAGCGCGCACCACGATTGTGCTGCGCCCGGTCATGTATCCCTGACGGATGCCGTATCGACCACAGATGATCCCGCCAGTGGGAAAATCAGGTCCGGGAACGATCTCCATCAACTCCTCGATCGTTACATCCGGTTGTTCGATTACTTTGACGATCGCGGCGCAAACTTCGCGCAGATTGTGAGGTGGAATGCTGGTCGCCATACCGACAGCAATCCCCGTCGCTCCGTTGACCAGCAGATTTGGAAAACGAGAAGGCAAAACGACTGGCTCGGTGCGCGTTTCGTCATAAGTCGGGACGAAGTCAACCGTATCGAGCTTAAGATCGTCCAGCATCATGGCGGCCGGCGCACTCAAGCGAGCTTCGGTATAACGCATCGCTGCAGGAGGCAGGCCGGCGATGGAACCAAAATTACCTTGTTTGTCGATCAACACATGCCGCATATTCCATTCTTGCGCCATGCGCACCAGCGTTGGATAAATGACCGCTTCACCGTGCGGATGATAGTTGCCACTGGTGTCACCAGAGATTTTCGCACACTTGACACGATGCGATCCCGGACCAAGATTCAAATCGTTCATAGCGACCAGAATGCGCCGCTGCGATGGTTTCAATCCGTCGCGGACATCGGGCAGCGCTCGGCTGACGATAACGCTCATCGCATAGGTCAAATAACTTTCGCGCAGCTCATCTTCGATCGGCTGATCAACAATTCGGCCATCGCCGCCTGCACCCGAAGATGTAATTCCTGTGTCGTCCGAGCCGTTTGGTGGTTGATCCGCCAAGGGTTTTCCTTTGATTAATCCATACCGAGCATAACTGACATGTCGTAGCGACTTTTTCGAGTTCGAATTGTATCAGACGAACCCAATTGCCACAATTGGCTTGCCGACCACAGCCATCGTCGCAAGTTGTTGTGCTGCAACGCTTTGTGCACCACGACCAAGATGCCAGTTTCGGTCAGAAAGCAATCGTGGGGGCAAAGAGTCACTCAAGCACGGTGGATCGCTCGAAACCGGATTGCATTGGTGAGATAGTCGTGGTTCGCCGCGCGGACCAACGCTTTGTGAACTGAACTAATGTTTTATGAACCGTACTTTTCTGGAGAACTGAACGCGCGTTGGTTCGCACAGCAAACCACGACTATTCCCGACATTACGAATTGTCGCTATTTCGCGCTCTTGTATTGGCCATCTACTAATTTCTGAATGACCTGGCCGATGTCATTGGAATGCAGAGTCTCCACCACCGTTTCAACATCCTCGGCCGATTCCAGTTTATTAACAACTCTGCGCACCGGAGCAT
Source organism: Planctomycetaceae bacterium (assembly GCA_005798335.1). Lineage (GTDB taxonomy): Bacteria > Planctomycetota > Planctomycetia > Pirellulales > Pirellulaceae > Aureliella. The sequence continues at coordinate 14,916 of SYJV01000515.1, forward strand.
CACTGCCGAGTGCTTCGATTACAGAACCCGGCTGCCCTTGCGGGGCTCGCAACGCCTGGGCAAATTCTTCGGTACGATCCAAAATATTGCGCAATTGCGGCACGTCCAAGAACGGGTTCCAGCTAACAAGATGGGACAATAATCGGCTCTTCTTGACGGCGGCGGCAACTCCCAATAAGCGCTCGTGCACGCGAGAAACTTGATCTAAGCCTTCTGTTCTGGTTTCTCGAAGTGCTTGCAACTTGGGTTCAATGGCAAGAATGCCCCAAATGATCACCGCGACCAAGCCAGCCGATTGAACGCATCCCACCAGCATTCCCAGACGTTGGTCGAGCCACTTCAAGAGATCAATGCGATTGATCAGCAGCAATCCGCAACCCATAACCACGACAGTTACAGCGCAACCCGCGACGATGCCGGCCAGAATTAAACCGAGTATCGGGCTAGATAATCGCTCATCTAAAGTACTCTCAATCCACGGGACCAAGTACTTGGCGGTCGGACCAGCCAAATGGTAACCTGCAGCCGAGCCCACCAACATGCTGAACATTTTCCAGACACCGGTCGAGTAACCCAATAGCGCGCCAACACCCACCGCTAGGAAACTGCAAACTGCCAGATTATCGCCGGCAGAATAGCAGACTCCAATCCCGCATCCAGCGGCTGCCATCAAGACCAACAGCAGCAGCGGAGTCGCACCGGCCATAGCCCGGTCTTGCACATCGTATCGAGAATCACGCATGAGCAACCTGTTCCATTTAGAAAAATCGTTAGAATCGCGCAAAGTCGCTATGACTCTTAACCACTCTCTAACTGGAATATAGGTCACATTGTGATCCCAGCCAAACCGAAACACGGCGAGGTTGGGCTGATAATAAGCGAACCGTTGGCGCTAGCCACGGTCGCCGAAGGCGTTGGGTGAGGAGTCGCCATTTGATGGACGGAATCATTAGGTGTTGGAACGTCTTTCGTTCTTTGCGTCGCAACACCTTCGGCGTCCGTGCCTAGCGCCAACGGTTCACTTATTATCAGGCCACGGCGAGGTCTGTCGCAACCTAGCGGCCTTTACGCATCATGAGCAGGCCCGCAATTATCAATGCGCCGCCGAGAATTTGAGAAAGCAGCGGTTGCTCGCCGACCCACAGCCACCCGCCTAGCACCGCAACGAGAGTAACCGCGTTTTGATAAACAGCCGCGTGGGAGGCGCCAAGTTGACGGACACCATAGTGCCACGCAGCATACGCCAAACCGGTAGAGAACACTCCTGAAAACACAATTGCAGCCAATACGCTCGGCTCCAGTGCTTGTGCCCAAGACTGGGATATTTCGGATGATGCAATTAAGAAATGAAACGGCAAACAAACCAGCGAGCTATAGAAGGCCAATCGCAAGGGAGTAATTGAATCCAGCATCGGGCGACTCATAACGGTGCCACCCGCCCACGCGATTGACGCACACAAAATATACAGGTTTCCCAACAGAAACTCAGACGAAAAACTGATCTTTCCGTCCTGCACTGTAACGATGACGGTTCCCAAAAATGTAACCACCAAACCGAACCAAGTAATGGCCAGCAAGCGTTCTCGGACAAAGATTAAATTGAGGACTGCGGTCCACATCGGCATCGCAGCCATAATTAATGCTGTGTTGCCCGCAGTGGTCAGTGTGATCCCTTTCATGAACATCAACTGGTAGAACAGGCTAGAAATAAAGGCAAATACAAGGACCTGCCACCATGAGACACGACGCCGGCTCGCGGGACGCATTCTGGTTTCCAGCCAAACGCAGATTCCCAAGGTGAGCATGGCGAGCGTCAGGCGAAATGCATTGAAGACCCAGCCATCGAACTGATTGGTTACATGCTTGACGATCGGGATATTGATTCCCCACAGGCAGGCCGTCCATAACAAACTGACATCCGCCAGCAACCGATTGCCGTATTCGAGCGGCTGGGCCTGGGACGATTGATCGGCGCCGGCGTCGAACTGGGAAGTCTCCTGCGATGCATCTAATTCTGAAGACAGGACTCTACTCCCCGCAACATGGCAGAAACTTCTCGTCAGCGAGAATCACTGACCGACTCGCAGCCACTGTACCGCGTCCGCGATCACGTAGCCATCTGTACCAGCGGTTGCAAGTACAACTTGCGCAGTTTCAGTGTCAAATACAAAAGTTCCCAGCGATACGCTGGTTTTTTCGCCGTCGGGGAGTTTTCGTTGATTGACCATGGTTTTGAATACGCCTGAGCCATGGTGAATTTCCACCGGAACATTAGTCGCTCGATTGGCATGTGGGACACACGCCAATCGCACTTCATAACGGCCTGCCTGCGGCAGCTTTTTGGAAAAAACTGCGGACTTGTTCCCTTTGCCTTGATTGCCATCGTGGCGATATGCGACTCCTACGAAGTTGTCGCCGATCGAACCCGTCGACCAATCGCCAACAAATTTCGCTTGCTGATCATCAACTACCGTGCCTTCCAGCACTACTCCAACTTTGGCGTCGCCCAGATCCAGAATCTGGCCATCAGCGTGGAGACGCTCTTGCAATTTCGCGTAGTCTACCGCCTGGACGCTGGTACCGCTGTCGATCGCCAACACGCCCGCAGTAGCTGCGCTTTGTCCCAAGATCATAAAAACTGGTTCCATGCGAATAGAACCGAACGCGATATGCGAACAGGAAACACACACCGGTACCAACAAATTTTCGCACTCGCCTGCTTTCGGAACTAGCGAACCAAAGGCGATGGAGTAAGGGCCGCCTGTGGGAACGCCAATATCTCCTTCGTTTTGCACGTAACCTTCGGAAGTGATATAGCGCTGAATATTATGCGAATCGATGGTATATGACCCCATACCGACAGGTTCGGGCGTAGGCTTGACTTTGGTCAATTCGTTTTCCGTCATTACGTATTTACCAACCATGCGCCGAGCTTCACGCACGTAAATTTGGTGAGGCCAGTTTGAATTGTCGATAAATTCATCTTTGGCGAGTCCCCATTTAGACATTGCCTCGCGCACATCCTGGGGGATTCGAGGGTCGTTAGCAATAAAATAGTACCAGCCTTTCTGGTATTTTTCGTGCTCCGCGATGATTTCTCGCCGCCGCTCGTAGGATGCTTCTGGGTAGTCGTAGCTGTATCCGATGTTGTCAGAACTCATGGGGCCGTGGTTGTTGGTATCGGTCTTCAGATTCGGAATGGGGTCAAATTTATCGAATGTCTCGCGCCAAGCAGCTTGGTAAATACGCAGCATTAATTCGTACTGACCGGGATCATAGCCATCGGGCTTGGGAAAAGGCACGCGGTTATCGGGATGCGTCGTCAAACAAGTGCGAAAGCAGTATGCTTGAACCTTCTTGTCGCCTGCGCCCTTAATTCCAGGATCTGCGGTAGATATGCGAGGTAGCACGCCACTGGTCGGATCGCCAGGAACACGGTACGGGCTGATACGAGTTTTGATCGTATCAAAATGATGTCGATGATGTAGCACACCAACCTGTACGCCATTGTGCTTCTCACCGTACACACTATTAGCTTCGCGTCCGACGAAGTACGTTACGCCGGCCGCGGCCATCAAGTCACCTTCATACGTGGCGTCGATGAATATCTTTCCAGCAAAGGTCTGGCCGTCAAGCGTCGTAATTGACTCGATCCGATTGCCAACCGTGCGCACTCCCCGCTGGCGATCTAGCCAAGCGTTTCGGACAACCGGTATCTGCTGCTCAATAACCCAATTGTCAAAAACCTGCTCGGCGATATGCGGCTCGAAGATCCACATGGTTTTTTCTTTCGCGTCCATCGCAGTCGTTCCCTGGCCCTGATTACCGTATTGTTCTTTCTTCTGCCATTTCCAGGTCTGGGGCGACTGATATTCTTTCCAGACACGATGGTAGAACTCGCGCGATAGTCCTCCAATCACTTCCTTTTTTCCGCTATCGGTCCATCCTAGTCCGCCGCTGGTCAAGCCTCCCAGATGTTTGTCAGGGCTGACAATAATCACAGTCTTGTTCATCTTCTTGGCTTGAATGGCCGACGTAACAGCCGCCGATGTACCGCCATAAACCACTATGTCGTAGCGGTCGGCGGCACGCGCGCAGTTGATAGACAATTCGCTCGATCGCAACCAAAGAGCCATCAACAAGATGCTAAAAACGATGCCTCGAAGATTGTTACATTGGTGTGTATTCATATCAAACTCACCATAAACTCGGTATTTCAAGTACTGCGATGTTGGACGAACTGTAGCAAACACGGGTGATCGTAATAGAATTCGCTGCAAGCGAATACCTGCTATGGCCAAATTGACGATCGAATTCAATGCTTGGTGTAGGCCAGAAATGGCGACAAGTGCGAGACAACTTGTCTTTGAACTGTTTAACGGCTAGCTCCTTTTGGCCAGTCTTCTTTGCAGTTTTGCCGCCAACTTTTCCAAATCCGAAAGGTCCATTTCAGACAGTTGTCTGCTATCGCTCGCAGGCAGTCCCAAGACCTGTTCAAGTGTCACGATCATTCCGATCGCCTTACCGCGCGCCTCGCCACTCGCCTCACCAATTGCTTCGCCTGCGGTCAGGCCTTCCTGGCGTGCGTCGGCGATTGCTTTGCGTGTGTCGGCGATTGCGCAGCGTCGATCAAGTTCCTCTTTGGCGCGATCGTCGTATTGCATTCGCATGGCAGGTTTGCGCGAAATCATCGTCAAGACTCCTATCGCCTTTTGAAATATCGGATCGGGCAGCAACTTCCTTAGCTGGGATTCACTGTGCTGATGCGCCCTGTTCAGAAAGAAAACCCACTGCTCAAAGCGACCAGCGTTATGCAGTGACTCCACCTCGAAATTGTACTTTGACAGCTCCACGAAGTGAAGACTCAACTGATCCCCCAACGATAGCTTGTGCTGCGGATCGTGGAGTTCGAAGCGAGTATGTCCGGGTGTTTCCTTGGCAAACAACGCTTCGGTCAGAAAGCAGATACCAATGGCCGGCCGCAGTTCATCATAGCCGTCCGATTCGAGTAACTGCGATTGATACAAGGAACTCAAGTAGTAGACCTGTCGATTGCGGAGGCCAACCGGCAAAGTCGTTTGCACTTCGATGATATACCACTTGCCGTTATCGTCGCTCGCCTTGACGTCCACGACCGACACTTTGCCGCGAGCAAACTTCTTGAGATTGAACGGGTTGAGAATGACTGCCTCAACAATCCGATCCTTCGGCTGTAGCACAGCATTCAACAGGTCGATCAACAAATCCGCGTTTTTGCGATCGCCAAACAAGACTTTGAAAACGAAGTCTACGGTGGCTCGGATACCAATCAAATCTTGCATCGAACTAACTCAACTCAATTAAAACTAAGGCTTCGCGTTCCTCTTTGGCGAGGTCTTCGCCCTGTATCCGCATCGCAGTTTTCCGAGAAATCATCGTCAAGACTCTATCGTTAAAAAAAACCACCAGCGGTTCAAAGCGCCCAATATCACGAAGTGACTCCGTTTCGAAGTTGTACGTTGACACCTCCTCAATGCGAAGACTCTACTGATCTTTTGACGGCAGCTTGCGCCGCGGATCGAGTTTGGCTAGCGAGCGACTCGTCCGGGTAGGCCGCCTTCGTGGCTGGTAAACTCAGCCCAGACTGGCAAGTGATCGCTGATTTCGAGAGCTTGCTCGATACTTAGGTTGTGTTGACGCAGAAAGTCAACGACACCTGCGCGACCAGTGTATTCGCCAGTCGCATGATTGGAGAACAGCAGATTATCAAGCATGTGGGAGCCGCGTGTATTCGTCGGAACTCCCTGCAATGCAAACCGCACTCCCGAAGCTGCCAAGTGCGAAAGCTGAGTATCGCTGGCCCCGAAATCGCCCGCAAGAATCCAGTCGTCTTCGTGACGACCGTCTTGTTCGATCGCTTGAATTAGGTCGGACAAGTAGCGGTTTTCCTGTTCGGCCAGGTGAGGTTCCGTTTGACAATTTACCAGTGAAAAAGTAAACGCTTGTTCTGGCGGAAATCCTTTGACTCGAAACCAGCCCACCAAAGGTTCGCAGTCGACGAGATCTTGAGGATCGTCCACAGTATATAACTGGTATCGGTCAGTCTCGATTCGCGATGTTTCAAACAGGATGGCGAATTGCTTGCGCTGAGTCCCGCGCCCAACACGAGGTCCGATCATGTAGTCAAATTGCCGTCCGGACTGATTCAATCGATCACACAATTCAGGAAGCAAATCGTCTTGGTTGGACGCAATCTCTTGCAGAGCAACAACATCGAAGGGACGAATCAACTGTACCACCATTGCCATCACGTGAGGCTTGGAACGCTTGAGGGAACCAAATACTTGCAAGTTAAAGCTCGCTATGCGAATCGTTCTCGCAGGAGAATTGGCGGTCATTGGCAATGCGGGAACCGCCGTGGTACCGACGGTGGTTTGACGAGATTGACCGTCTTGCCAAACTGCCATGATTTCGGCGGCCGTCAGACCGCTGGCAAGTTCGTCGTCGCCCGTCTCCGTGGAGACTCTACTGATCGGTGCCCGTGGCTGCGGCATCTGCTCTTCGCCTGAGGGCACAGGCGCAGTAGCCGAAGCTGGACTAGTGCTAGGAAAAACCTTCGGTATTTGCCTGGTAGAAACGTAGCGGTCCAAGGATTGAAGTGGGAATTCAAGCGCCTCGTCCATGGGAACCGCAACACGAGAATGGACGCGCAGCGCTTCGAGACCCTCGATATCGTAGTTGCGAACGATGTAACCAACTGCTGCCAGAATGAAGGTAAACAACGTGATGCGACGGTTCGCCAGAAACATGGTCGTAGAATTGCCCTGACGGATTTCCCGTAAATGCCGTGGAAATTTCTCCCAAGTACTACATCCGGTGCACTCGCCAGCGGCACAATCGCTCGGCGCAACTCAAGAGAAATCGAAATACGTCAGAATCCGTTCCAGAACTTGCGAGTTGATCGAAGCGCTACAATTTGTTACTCGCAGGGTACCACGTACTATCGGCGGAGCCAGCTCGAAACTTCGAATGAAGACTACTCGCCCAGCCAGTATTTGATTGCGCTCGTCCGACAACGCAGAAGAAAGTAGAACGATCAGGTGCGCGGAATATTCTGCTTGGTTGCCTGAAATCATGCAGCCCAAAATCAACCAGCTCGTCGAGCTTCGAGCGTTCGTCGCTGTTGAGCAGATTCATGGAGCGCCGGTTCGTCTTTGCCGTCGCCGTCAAAATCTCCCACAATTACTGCTGCGTCCTCTTCCTCGACGATAAATACTTGGTCGGTCGCGTCGACACGGCCGTTGTTGTTTGTATCGGCGATTACGCGATTGCCCCTCAGTACGGCCACATCGTCGATACCGTTACCGTCGAAATCACCGACCAGCGGCAGATCGCCAGCTTCACCGAACTCGATTTGTAAGTCTTGATTTGGAACTAGAATACCATCGCCATCGACGTCGAGAGTCCATTTGCCATCCTTGTACACGCCAATGGATGAAATGCCGTCACCGTTAAAGTCGCCGGAAATGGCGACATCCTTGTTGGACCCAAAACGGAAGACGTGGTCGATCAAATCGGCGCGAGCTGGTCCACGATTGGATCGCTGCATGACGCGCGGCTCGTCAGGAGCCTCGGTGTGAATCGGAGGCAGGTTCTTCGGCTTGACGCGACGACGGTTCTCGGGATCGGGCAATCCGGCTTCGGATGTTATAGCACGGTCGTCACCAGCCCACTTCCTGCCAAAGACTCCCACATCGTCCTTGCCGTCTCCATCCCAATCGCCCACTACTGGTTGATCGCCGCGAGCGCCGAGCTTAAGCCAAATATCTTCTTCGTCCCATGCACCGTTGCCGTTCAAATCAACGAACCACTCACCGTCGACGAACAACGCCAACTCGTCGAATCCGTCGCCGTTAAAGTCGCCCGCCAAAGGTCTCGAGTCTGGCAAGTCAAACACGCTCCGATTGGCAGTGCGGTTCGCAATAGGCAGAGTGCTCACGATTCGCCAAGTGCTTGACTGCATTCCTTTGACTGTCCAGGAACGCACGTTGAGCAACTCCGTTTTGCGAGCCACATCAGTAGCGCGCAGCGGCTGGCCAGCGCGACGACCGCGCGGGAATCCTCCGTTGATTACACTCAGATGCCAAGTCGGCGGCGCATCGTGTCCGGCGCCAATTATCAACGGTAGAGGCGACCAGGGCTGCGGAGCAGCTGAGATCGGTGGCAAGCGGGTAAAACTGTCTGGCTCAAAACTCTTCTTAGGCGGGTCTCGCGGTGGATCTCTCGGCGGAGGCGGGGCGACTGGCCGAGTGATGACTTCGCTGAAGTTGTTATCCGTAGAATGCTGACCAGCTTCGACCGATACCAACAGGATGGCATCAAAGCCCGGATCGGTTTCCGCGTCGGTGGTCAAACTCAACATCAGTATCTCGAATTGCGGCGAAGGTTCGCTCTCACCTCGATTAATACTGAAGCCACCGGTTGTGCCTGGCGTATCCAGCGCATCGAAATAGCCTTCGGGTTGCGATTGATAAATGTGATAAGCTCCCGGACGCAATCCACCAAACTGATAGAATCCATTGGCGTCAGTTACCAACTCGATATTGGCTCCAGAATAATATCCCGGCAGCGCGCGATCAGCGCTCAATGGCAAACCGTTGACGGTGCGCAATTGAACGCGCACATTTCCAATTGGGCGATCATCCGCAGTTCGCAAGCCGTCGCGCAGGCCCTGAAGTTTCTCCGGCACTGAACCGTTCGCAGAAGTAATTGCAGGTCCATCTTGGAACACGTAACCGGAAATCGTTGCTGGAGGTACTTCACAGAAGTTAGCGTCATCCACGGCCGCTGCCGACTCGAGGACGATCGAGCTGATAATATCATCTAGCGACGCGTCACCGTTGCCATCTGGAGCGATTTGACCTCCGTGAAAATAACCCTCCGGTTGATGCTCGCGAACTGTGTATTCGCCTGGCGGTAAGTTCTCGAAGCGATAACGACCGTCGCTGTCGGTAGTTGTCGTGGCAATGGTCTTACCATCTGCATCGACCAAGTCTATTCGAACGCCCGCAAGCGGTTGTTCTTCATCATCACGTTCACAATCGAAATCGCGATCCACGAAAACTTGACCGCCCAGCGAGGACGGTGCGACTTCGCAAAAATTGTATTGCTCCAAGACCTGGCCAGCACCTACATTGACGGCGGAGATTTGGTCCGTTTGAGAATCGTCGCCTCCTCCCGAGCCGGCTTTCTGGCCACCTTGCATAAGGCCAATCGGTTGCGATTCTCTAACCGTATATTGTCCTGGTCGCAAGTTGCCAAACGCGTAATAGCCATTGCCGTCAGTCAACGTTTGCGAAACAACATTGCCCGCGGAATCGAACAAAGTAATTGTGACACCCGCGAGAGATTGTTCGCCAGAGTCGAACAAACAATCTCGATCGCGATCGACGAACACATATCCTGACAATTCACCGGGTTCGATTTCACAAAAATCGTAATCGACCAGGAACTGTCCAGCTTCGATGGGGATTTGCGAAATGCGATCAGCAACGGAGTCATCGCCACCCGCCGAACCGGCCATTTGACCACCTTGCAAGAATCCCGCTGGTTGTTCTTCCACCACGGTATAATTGCCCGGCGCTAGGTTCGAGAAACGGTACCCACCGCTGGCATCGGTTACGGTCGTCTCAACGATTGCACCGGATTCGTCCAGCAGCGTCACAACGACGCCACTGAGAGGTTGTTCACCGGTATCAAAAAAGCAATCCGCATCGCGATCCGAGAACACGAATCCGGACAATTCCGCAGGCTCGATTTCGCAAAAGTTGTAATCGACCAGGACCTTTCCAGCTCCAATCGGTATCGCAGAGATCACATCTGGCCGAGAATCGTCTCCACCTGCGGAACCGGCAGTTTGGCCACCTTGCAAGTAGCCTAGAGGCTGCGTTTGCCGAACCGAATAATTTCCAGGGCGCAAGTCGGAAAATCGATATTGACCAGCGGTATCGGTAGTCGTTTGGCCGATGACGACACCTTGCTCATCCAGCAGCGAGATAGTCACGCCTGCGAGAGGAAATTCGCCTGAGTCCAGTAGGCAGTCTTTGTCGCGATCCACGAACACGATTCCGGAGATCTCGGCGGGTGGCACTTCGCAGAAATCGTAGTTGATCAGTTTCTCGCCGGCGTCCAAATTGATCGACCGAATGAGGTCCTGTAGCGACGCATCTCCGCCGCCGCTGCCCACAATTTGGGCACCTTGAAAGTAGCCTGCCGGTTGCAATTCACGCACCGAGTATCTTCCAGGTGCGAGATTGTCAAAGCGATATCGTCCTGCGCTGTCCGTCGACGTTGAGCGCAGAATCGTCCCCTGGTCGTCCAACAATTCGATCGTAACGCCCGATAATGGCCGATCGTCTGGCGCGTCAAGTAAGCAATTGTCATCCGTATCAGAGAAGACCCGTCCCGAGATGCTGCCAGGCAGAACTTCGCCGAAGTTGTATTCGATGCCGCTTTCGTTTCCGTCCAAACGCACGGACGAGATTACATCGTTACCGGCAATGCCTCGCGATTGCGAGCCCACTCGACCGGCCGCATCACGACCATCCAAGTAATCTATCGGTTGCACGGTTTCCGTAACAGTGTAAGTACCCGGTACAAGATTCGTGAACTGATAGTATCCCAGGGCATTCGTTGTCACCGTCAAGCCAAGTTGCGGTGCGATGCTGTTGGTCGCTTCCAGCCGGACTTCGACGCCCGGCAAACCGATTTCATTATTCTCTCGCTGGCCATTGTTGTTCGAGTCCGCGAAAACGTATCCGCTCAGCGCGGCAGGTTGTGCTTCAGCAAAATCCAGTTCCGTGGCATGTTGATCACCCAGTGGAATCTCAATTTCGGTTAACCAGTCGCGGTTGCCGTTCACAATTTGTCCGACCGAAGCGGCGCCATCGAGCTTACCGGGCGTAGCTCCGACGCTGAAATATCCAGTCGGCTGCTGCTCGCGCACCTGGTAAGTTCCAGGTAGCAGTCCGAGGTTTGCGCCAAAGTTATACTGGCCTTGCGAGTCGGTCAGGGTAGTATGTCCCGTCGAAATGTAGCCTGACGTTGATTTGACGAACAGTTCTAACCGAACGCCAGCCAGGCGTTGCTCGATGGCTTGTGGCGTCAAATCGAGGTTATTGTCTACGTAAACGATTCCTGCAACGGAGATGGGTTTGGGCAACTGTTGGATTTGAACGGCGGTTCCAGCCGACCGGTCTCGTTTGCCATCAGCATTGTCAGCTGGCAAATTCAAGTCGGATGGCTGAACGATCGGGTCATAACGATTGAGAAAAGTATTTTGCCCACTAGCCTCTTCATAGTGAGGAGCGCTAAACTCGGCGCGGAATAACGATCCTTGGAATTCGACTCCCGAAGTAATGGGATCGAAACCAGAATTCAATACATCTACATCTGTCTCGTCTGGATCGTAAGCCTGGGCCTCGTCTACATCGATCGAAAAAACGAGCACATCCCCTGCGTGAAAATTGTTAAAGTCGAGCGTCAATCGCGTCTGAGCGTCCAGCACCGAAACCGAAACCGAAGCAGTAGGATCTGCTGTGGTCAGCCTTTCGACATGGAAATCGAAGGCTTGGTCCGCACCTAGCCCTGACTCCACGGTATCGAAGAATAAATCGCTCAAGCCAAAGCCGGGCGAGTTCAAGTCGCCGTCGATGATCAAGCGATCCAGTCGAGTGCCCGGCGCGCCACCTTGAAACGTAACTACAAAACGATCGCCGTGATTATCGCTACCAACATCCTCTTCGATGTATACGCCACCGACCCAGATCGGATCGGCGGTCATGGCGAGCCGAGGTTCCATGGCTTCAACAGTTACGCTTCGATTGCGATCGCGCGTTACATTGCGGAATTCCTGCCGCCTGCGCAGTTTCAACCAATGCGCGATTCGCTTCAGTTGATTTTTCAGAGACAATTCGCACCTCCGTGCAGCCAGGTAATGCGCTCCCGCGAGCGCGGTTTCCAGTGCCGTGTCCTTGGAACCACTTACCGAACGTCTAACAGTTTGTCTTTCTTGAGCGGAGCCAGCCCCACTGGTCTAGTCGATCCACCGTGAATCCGGAGCGCAACGGGTAGATCCCAGATTCTAAGCGTCGTATCGAATGCCCCCGAAACCAGCAATTCTCCGCAAGTAGACATCACCGATATCGACCCGGAATGCCCCAGCAGTCTGCCAATCTCGGCATCTGCCAGCAAATCGTAAATGCGTATCGAATTGTCTGACCCTGCGATGGCCACCAAATTATCGTTGATCAAACACATCGCCAGCAATTTTGCGCCGCGAAATTCTCGCTCTACCACAACTCGGTTGGCGACTATGTCAAACCTAAGCAGCTTGCGATCCTCACCGACGCTGGTAATCAATCGCTCGTCAGATGAACATGCTGCCGTGTGAATGCGGCCAGCGTGCCCGGAATAATTGGCAATCAACTCCCCAGTGGCCAAACTCCAGACACGAATTTCACCATCGCGTCCGCCACTAAAGAGCTTTGTGCCTGACGGACTGAATTTTACACAGCGTTGATCTCCACCCGGACAAGAGAATTGATATCGCCACTTGCCGGCTGCCAGGTCCCAAACGCCAACCAATTCACCGAATCCCGCGACCGCCAGCAAACGCTGCTCAGTCGATACGGATATCGATCGAATCGCAAAAGGCAGTTTAACTATGTCGCGCCCCGTGCGCTGGTCAACATGGTCCCAGCGCAGCACTCGCCCGTCGTCCCCACCCGAGTACAGCTCGCGCGTGTCGCGCGAAAATGCCAGCGTTTGTATCCAGTCGGTATGAGCTTCCAAAGTCCGAGCTATCTTGCGCGTCTCGCAGTCGATTAACCTGATCGCATGGTCATCTCCGGCCGCCGCAATAAAGCGCCCGTCAGCGGACGATGCGATCGCGGAAACAACCGGTGGAGAACGCCCTGGCTCAAGGGGATCGAATTGCACTTCGATCGACCCGAGCGAAGATTCCTGTGCCGGTAACGGCAAACTGGTTGCCAGCAACAGGCCGACTAATTTCAACCAACAATTTGGATTCTTTCCCATACTATCTAGGGAGCCTCAATTTTGCCTTAAGTAACTGTCAATTTGCTCTGCAATTCACGAAATCGGAACAGTGGCGGTCCGTCGCATATTTCGGTATCGGCAACGGCGCTACCCAAAACCACCGCCTTCTGGGAAACGGAATCAGAACTGTTGGAATATGAGCACTTTAGGAGGGAATTGAGTTCCGAAAGGTGGAAACTCGTAACGAGAACTGGTCAAAACGATGAAGGCATCGTTACCAATCGGCAAGTATTAGTTCTTGGTAATTTCGCGTATGCAGTTCGCGCGTTGCAGCGCTTGCGGATTGTACCAATTATGCCACGTTTGACTCAAAATGGACTGCCCAAACTTGAAGAATCCAATCATGATGACTGGGGTAATTGGCGGAGCATGACTATGCTGACCAGAAGCATTGATTGCGTAGAATAGGAAAAATAGAAAACCTGCCGGTTGCGAGGCAGTCACTGGTGTCCAGATCGCGTTAAGAAAATAGAATTGGAGCCGCGGCATGTAGCCTGACTAATGCACCGTTTGGAAATTGTCGTTTCATCATCGGAATTACATCAAGTGCATCGCTCGTTTCGCTGACTGCGAACGCAAGCGACCTGGGCAATAATACCTCTATGCTTAATTGGCTAAAACATCGCAAATCGCAACGCTGGACCAAGATTACTCGCTGGACACCTCTTCTGCTTAGTCAGCGGCAATTTCAGCGCGTTCTCGAAAAAGAACGCATACGTGCCGACAGAACCGAAAATGAGTTTGGTTTTGTGATTCTCCGCTTCACCGATTTTTCGGATTTGCGGGGGCAGTCGATCAAGTTGGCAAAGATTCTGCATCGCCGGTTGCGTGAGACCGACGAAAAAGGGCATCTCGGCTTGGGCAGAATCGGTTTGGTTTTGCCCTGCACAGATTCTTCTGGGACAGAGTTAGTCCTCGAACACGTGCAAGACCTTGCGCGGCGCGCAAACTTGTCAATTGAAGGCGAATGGTTCGTCTACCCTGATGACGAACAATCGAATCCTAAATGGGACAGTCAAGACGATTCAGGAGTTATGCACCCGGCGAATGCTAGCAGTGATGTTGCGCACGTCGAACAGGATGCCATGCGCAGCGTACCACTAGCATTCTTTGCTCAACCCTTTCCGGCATGGAAGCGAGCTCTAGATATTGTAGGAGCGAGTATCGGAATGGTGCTGGCCGGTCCAATCATCGCTTGCGCAGCGGTCGCCATTCGACTGACGAGCTCTGGACCGGTTTTTTTTCGACAACAAAGAACAGGCTTTCTAGGTAAGCCGTTTACGATGTATAAATTGCGAACAATGGTTGCCAACGCGGAAGCCATGAAAGCGGATTTAGGGCCTGTGTAAAAATAACTTTTACAAGTTGCTATTGGTCGAATTCAGTCGGATATGTGATAACGAAAGCATCATGGATGCAAAAGTTATCGCAGGAATTCGTCGCAAGTATAAGTTGTTGGCTCCAGAACTGCATGA
>SYJV01000052.1 GCA_005798335.1 Planctomycetaceae bacterium
GGGGGAAAGGGGGAGGTCCCGACGCGCGCCATTTAATAGCCAACCGGAATCAATTCCACGCTTCCAATCCTCACCAAACTCACCCCGCAACTACCAATTTTCCGACCCGTGAATAATCCGGGTTAGTTACCCGCTCCGCCAAATCGCCATCAAGGTATACCTTTTGATAAGCCAAACCGATGGCAACTTCATATCGGTTCGGGAGCAAAATTTTGTCCGCGCCGACATGGCCGATAAACCATTCGAGTTTATCGAACCACCATGGGTCGTGAACTATTAAGTCATCCTCCATGAAACCGCAATAGTCGTAATCCGAAGAACGTTCAGCCAGAACTTTGTGGCACGCGAATCCCAGATGCACTGGTTCGATTTCAACTCGCAAGTGTTCGAACAAATGCTCAGGAATCGTCAGATCGTGCAGGGCATGGTGACGCCCGTCAGTGACGACAACTACGTCGACCGTATGGCAAAGTCCCCCGTTGGCACTCTTGGTCCGCCTTGCTCCAACTTGAATGATGGCTTGTTGGCTGCCCCATTGCTGATGCAGTGCTGCGATCGCATGAGCCAACGCAGCCGACCGTTCCAATGGCCCGCGCGCGGTCGCACCATGTTTCGCATTCACGGGAATCGAAACGCAGTAATGCGGTATGGTTACCAGAATTCGCATGCTCGAATAATCGCGTCGATGTCAGTAATTCGGCAAACGCCAGGCGTGACCGCCTGACGACAGCGGTGCTCTAGTCGCGCCAATGAAATGAATCGGGCGAGGGCGTGTAGACAACTTTCATTTGCGAAGTGTCGACTTTGGTTTGGCCCTGATGCAATGATTGAACTCCACCAATTACCATGCCGGAAGTCAGCAGCGTACGTTCGACGGGATACGGTGCTTTGCCAGTCAGAAACATGTCCTCAAAGTGACGTGTTAACGGATTGAAAAAGTCAGCGGTGGTCGAACCATGGCCGGGCATGGGCAAGTACATTTGGCATGTGAGGATTTCGCGCCGGTCTGCAATATAGCCCGCGTAATTAAAGTCGCGGATGCCAGTCATGAAGGCAGTCGTGCGAAATCCATCGTGGTGCTCGACGAAAAATCCGAGCGTTTCGGGCAACGTCTGGCGAGCCCATTGGTAAGTTACCGGCGCGGAAGGATAGCCGCCTTCGACGGGCAAATTGTGACTGCGATTGAGAGCGGCAACCATCAGATCTCGCGTGATACGCCGGTCTTCTCGGTCGAGTTCTGTCCACATTTTCTCGCCCCGCAGCGCATGTACGCTGCGAATGCCGACCTCGCCACCACGTCGACGTTCCGACATACACTGCGCAGTTTCGTAAGCATGGAAGTCATAGCTGTCCACGCCACCATACGCCACACAAACGCTTTCCTTTAGGTCCGCGTTCAACGGCATTTCTACTGAAGGCAATCGCCAAGTTACCGGCAACGAAGAACCAGACATAAATGGAAATCCTAGTCGCTTCGAGTCGGCGACCATTTCCACGCACTCGTTCCAATCGGTGGACAGATGTTTATCGTTAAATACCGGGACCGCTCGACCGCTGTCTTCGAAAACTTTGACTACTTCCTTGAACCATTGGTAACGAGGGTAGCGAGTCTGCCCCATTTCTGTCTTCTCATACTTGCCATGCTCGGCGATAATCACCACTCCGTCGACCGCCAATTTCGAGCCTCCCAAGGTCAAGGCTTCGCGAATCGATTGGCACTGATTGAGTTGATATTTGGCGATTCGCTGGCGCCCGAGATCGCCTCCCTCTGGGAACTGGTCGATGTACACCGAGGCAATGTCCACGCGCGGTGCATTCCACTTCCCTTGCCAAAAGTATCCTTGGCTCAACCGATCCAAGAAATGTTGTGCGTGTGAATGCTGATATACGGACGTTCCCAAAAACGCAATCCGCTTTTTGGAATTCGATTGTCCTCGCAAGCTGGTATGTGAGAGTGCCAGTCCGGCTCCAGCGGCGAGAAACTCACGTCTTCTAAACATGTTCAACTCCTACACAGTGCGGCTGGCAGAGCAGCCAGGAAAGTGAAACTTGGGTGGGGCTCCAATTCTTGCATCGCTGCTCCGCCGATGCAACTGGCGAGAACTTGGCCAAAACGGGAATGAGACGGCTGAACTCAATAACTGGCTACAAATTGGGCAGGTTTCGCTGCACGCGTTGGACTGCAACCAGCATGCAGGTGATCGACTGCGGGGAAGACGGAGTTCTGCAATTTGTTATCGCAAAACAAATTTGCTTGCTTTTCTCAAAGCGTTATGCGGACTCGATTTACGAACGGTTCTTGCAGCTACGTAGGCCGATTAGGCATGGAACTTGTTGAGTGAGTCGACCGCCACGAATTCGATTCTCGGCCAGCGTCGGACACCAACGCAATTCACAACCAGAACGAGTTCATCGATTCTCCGCTTGGGAAAGCAAGGAACCAGAGCATGCAATCTTCCACTCCAGTAAATCGCCTGTTTGCGGACGCTGGTCCGCATCCAATGGCGACAGGTGAAACTAGCTCCAGCACAGCCGAAACGCCGCCGATCGTTTCGCGAGCTAATTCGTTCGAACCACTACCGATTCCGGCTGGACCGACTCGCACGGGTCTAGAGCGATTTGTGGATAGTTTTTTTCACGAAGCGAACATCAAGTGGATGCTGTTGGTCGGCGCGGCGATTGTGTTTGGTTCGTCGTTGATGCTGGTAACTCGCCACTGGACGGCTTGGCCTGGGACGTACAAGTTCTTGACGATCCTGGGATATTCATCGTCGATTTACTTCATCGCCGAATTCTGTCAAGCGCGACTAGGACTCATTAAGACGGCCAAGGTCATGCAGGGATTGACCGTCTTGCTGATACCTACCTGGTTCCTCGCACTCAGTTGGTTGGCACGGGAGAATCCAACCTTCATTGGCGTCGGAGGGCTGCAATTCATCGGACTGATGCTGCCAGCGATGGCGATGACTTGGTACGCGACCAGCCGCATATTCAATCGTTGGCTGCGCGGGCGACAAACCGTGTTTCTAGCCAGTTACATGTTACTGGCAATTGCGGGAGCGATTCCGTCGGTCAGCAATGCTTGGCTGGCAACGCTTTTTTCATTCTCCTTGTGGGGTGTCATGACTGTTGGCGTAGCTAAAGTCAATCGACACGTTTTCTGGCTGACCGAAGAACACCGATATCCACGGATATTTGGATTCATGCCGATCGGCATTCTGACACTACAATTCGTCATTCTATGTGCGACCAAAATCGTGGGTGCCATGCCCGTGGAGTGGCTCGGGCTACAAATCGTATTTACTGGCGCGACGGTGCTATTGACGGCGCGCACGGTTGCTAACGTCTTTCGGCAACGTACTGGCGATTTGGTTCGTCCGTTGCCATGGAACTTGGTCGCGCCCCTGTTTGTAGGTCTAGCGATCGTCGTGCTGGGAGTGATTTTATCCTTCCATGGTTTCTCGTATGTGGGACCAACTACCGTGGCGGTAGTGCCCACGACCGTGATTGCCGCGGTACTGATGGCGTTGGCTGCCAAGGATACGCGACACTCCGCATTTGTTTGGGCGGCTCTAGTGTTGACCACGATCGCGTATCAATGCACGCCAACGTTGGTGGCCGATTTGGTTCAGCAAATCAAGTCCGCAGCTTCCCAGGCAATTAACGAAAGTCGCTTACCGGTAGCGTTCTACGGAGTAACCTACTTACCCTTGATCTTGGCCTATGCGCTGGGCAGTCGCTTTTTTCAAACTCGTGCGCGAATTGAGTTCAGTAGGCCGATGAAACATGCCGCGACCGTGCTCACCGTCGTACTGTTTCTGGTGGCGATTGTTCACCTCAATCTCAAAGCGTTGTTCTTGGTTTCGGTGCTCAACGTAGTACTCTTCATGGTACTGGCGATCATGCTGCGCGATCGACGATACTCGCTTGGCACGCTCGCGGCGCTACTGCTGGTGGCGACTTCGTGCGTACCGTACCTCAACGTTGCATATGCACTGAGAATCGAACAAGGTCATATCCTAACCAGTTTGTGCGTACTGGCGATTGGACTGGCCGCATCGCGCTGGCCTGATCGGCTGATCGGATTGATCGCCTTGCCCAGGCGCCAGTTGAGTCGCCTGTTCATTCACAGCAACACAATTCAGCGCGATCTGTTCTACGACGCTGGACATGTGTTGCTGGTTACTGTCAGTGCATGCTGGTCAGCGTTGGTGTTCAGCCATTTGCAATCTGGCTGGGCAGCGATGGAAGCATGGCAGGGCGGGCTGTTGATCGGCGCCTGGACTGTACAAACGATTCGCACGCGGCACTATTTGGCTGGGTTGAGTACGTGGGTACTGGTTGGTGTCGCAGGTGTTAGCTGGGTGGTGCACGCCGACATGCCAGCCACTCAGTTAATCCACATTGCCACATTGAGTGCGGCAGCGATCACCGTGGCTATCGGCGGAGCGATTCGCGGTTTGCATGTTCGCACAGATGGCCAGTTCAGTTGGCGCCGAGTGCGCCATGGATTGGGAATCGACTTGGGCACTCTACGAGTTGAAAGTGCATCGGCAAAGAGTGCTACGACGCGCGCTTTCGAGGCTCTGGTTGTTCCACTTCGCGACTTGGCATTCCTGTTCATGGTGGTATGCCTGACGACCGTACATGTTCCGCAATTGGTCTGGGCCAACGTCAACCTAGTGCCGATGGCGATGCCCGTTTCCACAACGGTCGCGGTGATGTGGGCATTGGCGATGGCTTGGTTTTTCAATAGTCGTGCTTGTGCGGTTGCGACTACTATGCTGCTGCCGTTCTTGTGTACAGCACTCGTTTCATGCGTGCAGCCGGACGAAATGACGTACACCCTACAGATCGTGTTATGGTCGATCGTCGTCGGAGCTGAATCATTGGTGTTGCGGATGATTCGCAATCCTGTTGCAGAACAGTGTCGCGAGATTTGTGGCTTCTGGGCCATGATGCTACTGGCGATCAGTTGTGTGTCGTTCGAACCAGTGTTTCGCCTAGTGGCGTTCTTGGCGATGGGCTCACTGGTCATCTCACAGCAGATCGTCAAGTTTCCGAGAAGATTGACAGCCTGCTCGATCATGGCGAACGCGCAAGTCCTGTTGTTGGCCGCTTACCTGGGAGGTATGTCGGGATGGGTGGTCACGACGATGGCGCAATTGGGGAACCTGGCGACTGCTGCCTGCTGGTTGATGCCCACTCTCGGACTCAGCGTGCTGATGTTCGCTCGAAGATGGAACCGGCTGGAAATGGAACTAGCTGCTATTTGGGCTGGGCTACTTCGATGTTCGGCCGTCGTGATGTCAATCGCAATTTTTACGATCCAAGGTGCTGGCGTCGGTGAGATCTTACTGGTCGTCGTGGGTTTGTCATTGTTCGTAGTGGCAGAGTTTGCGGAAGCAGTCAGATATCAATCACCAGTTCGAGTTTGGACCTCGCTGATAGCGCTGGGCTTGTGTTTCGCATGGTTGGCTGCACAACACGTGATCCGATTGGGAGCTGGTCCCAGCCAGTTAGTGCTCGTGGGCATCACGATCGCTTGCTACGTACTGGCAAAGAAGATCTCAGGTCACGCTCGGTTTGGATTTGCCGCAGACGTCTTTGGGCAAGTCGGCAATGTAGGTCCAGCCCTAATCACTGCCTTGTCAGTCATGCGCGAATTCAGCGGTGGTGTGGCGTATGGCCAGAGCCTCAATTCATTGGCGCTGTTTGCCGCTGCCGGGTTGTATTTTTATCGTGGCATGACCGATGGAGGCAAGTACCATGTGGTCGCGTCGGGCGCGATTCTGAATATCGCCTTGGCGCTCTTATGGATATCGATGGGTTGGAGGGACGCACAGTTTTATATGGTCCCGTTGGGCTTGTCGATCTTGGGGTTGGTCGAGATTCTGCAAAAAGAACTGCCTGGGAGTTCGCACAATCCACTGCGATACGTCGGAGCATTGACGATCCTGGTATCGCCACTGTTTTGCATACTAGATGGCAGTTGGCTGCACCTGTTCACGCTGATGGTGTTGTGTGTCCTGGTGATCATGCTGTCGATTGGTTTGCGACTGCGCGTGCTAGTTAATACGGGGTCAGCATTCTTGCTAGCGGACCTGCTGGGCATGGTGGTGCGCTCGTCCATCGATAACCCCAGCCTATTGTGGATCAGCGGCCTTGGCCTGGGAGTCGCCGTAATTGCGGTGGCTGCATTTTGCGAAAACCATCGGGAAAAATTGTTGGCGAAAATTCGTCTGCTGTCTGCTGAATTGGCTAGTTGGAGGTAGCGGCTGAGCCCTATCGTAAATTCGTCTTTGTGTACCGTTCCTCGATTCTTGGAGATCTATGTTATGAGTTGGTTTTCACAGTTCAGTCTCATCATGCGGTCCAGTGTAACCTCCCTGCGAGAAAAAATTGAGGACCCAGAACGCATGTTGTACCAGTTGATTATCGATATGGAAGATGAAGTTAATCGAGTTCGTTCGAGCGTGGCCGAAGCCGTGGCGGACGAGATTCAGATGCGCCGACGAGCCGAACGCGAACGAACCGAGGCCGACAAATGGCTGGAGCGTGCGACCGCGGCGATGAAACGTAACGATGAGTCCGGCGCTCGCTCTGCACTGGATCAAAAACTGGCCGCTCAACAACGAGCTGATCGATTCGCGGCCGATCATGCAAAGCAGCAAAACGAGGTCGAGAAACTGCAGCGATCAGTCCACGATCTGGAGGACAAGATTCGGCAAGCCAAGCAAAAGAAAACGCTGCTCGCGGCTCGAATGGCACGTGCTGCATCGACCAAGAACATCCATGCCGCCATGGAACGCACCGGCAGCCACTCGGCCATGGCGCAGTTTGGACGGATGGAGGAACGAGTCGAACGTGAAGAAGCTCTCAACGAAGCCTGGGATCGCCTGGACGGTATCGATCCTGCGGTGATCGACTTGGAGGAACAGTTCGAGGCCAAGGAACGCCAGGAACGCCTGGACTCAGAGCTGGCTCAGCTCAAGACGCAAGTCGGCGGATAATGGCTGGAAATCGTCCGAGCGTGTTTAATAAACCGGAGGTGGAAGTTTGTTCAATAGGCTAATTGCGATCGTTGGTCAGTGGGCGCGGACCTGGGATGCGGATCGAATTCGGGTTGCGTCCGCTGAAGGGCGGTGGCTTCGATTGTCGATTGGTGAAAGCGTGATTATCCAGAGTAGGATCTGGAAGATTGAGGATCGGCAGTTGATCGGCGCTGGCTCGAATGTTGACGATCGATCGAAAATTATCGTTCAGTACCAATTGGTGGACGAACATGAACCGTTCGAGGCCGCGGTTTTGCGAGTAGACTTGACCAATCCGCAGTGCCGCTCGGTGTTGGACTGGACGATAGCAGGTGGCGCAGCCGAGTATTTATTTGACGAGGATATCGATGTCGTCGACGGAAAAAAATTGGCGTGACTCATGATGCGACAAATGGAGTTGATGCTGCTCGCTTTGGCGGTGATTTTTGACGGCGTCCTATTATTTGTTCTGTGGGACCGCGTGAATGCTGCCAAGGTACCTGCGTGGCTTCGAAGCTTGATCACCGTACTGTGCTGCGCCCATACGGCATGTTTTTTCCATTCGGTACTGGAGGATATTCAAGGAAATTGGGTTGGTGGCCTCCAGCGCGCCAGTATGTTTGCCATGGCGGCGGGCCTACTGGTGTTGCCATCAACCATGGCGCACGGTGCGCTGCGGCTGTATCGAAGCGGCGCGCTCGCGCGACCACCTTATGATTGGCGGTATCTGCTATGGTACTTGCCCGCGCTGCTGCTTCCTTGGGCTGCCGAGTTGTCGTATCGGGGTTCGACTAGCAATTTCTTGCAGATGTTTACGCCGCTGAAATGGCCGTACATTGGCTGGTTGACGGTGGCCAACGTACTCTCGTGCGTGCTACTGCTGTGGGCGCGTAAACGCTTCGAAGCCGGCGGCACACGCACGTATTTGGTTTGGCTAGCTTGGGCGCTGGTGGTTATGACCGTCTTGGCGATCACTTATGCAGCGATGCCTGCGAATTCACCTTGGAGACCGACAGTGCGCTTGGTGACGATGCTGTCGCCGATTTTTCCAGCCGCAATGTTTGCTTGGTATTTATTGCGTAAGCAAATGCTGCCACTGGTGATGGAGCGAACTCTGCTCTACGGAGCGAATTTGCTGGGCATCGTGCTAGCGCATCGCATTCTCGTGATCCCCTTGTTTGATCGCGTCCACCAACGCTGGCGATTCGATTTAGTGTTGCTTGAGTTTGCGGGAATCGTCGGTCTGATTCTGGTTTACAAACCGTTGCGCCGAAGAGTAGGAGAGGCGTTACGATACCTGCTCAGTCGGAACGTTTTTCAAGTTCGCGATGCGACGCGCCAATTGTCGGTCGAACTGTCGCGCATGGCCAGGTTGCCAACGAACGAACTGGTCGACGTGTTTCAACGTTCGGTTCAGTCGGCGATCGCTGTGCGATATGCACGGATCGAATTGTGCCAAACGCAGCCATCGCAACCCTCAGGCAATCGCGACCAAGCCGATGTCGATGTTATTTATGGAATGATGTGTCGTGAAAACACATCTCTTGCCAGTCGAGATCGGCCTGTGACCAAACCCGTCGCAGAGGCTTTGGAGCGTTTGGACGCGATGTGGGCCTTTCGAATTCAATTTGAACAAGTGTGTGGCATAGTTCTGTTAGGTCCGCGCGAGCGTTGCGACCGTTTGGCCGAAGAGCAATTGATGGCGCTGTCCTTATTGTTTGAGCAATTCGCCGCCACTGTAAATAATCGTCAGCTAGACGAACAAAGATTGTGCGCCGAACGAACAGCCATGCAGCAAGAGAAACTCTCGGTATTGGGCTTGATGGCCGGTTCTCTGGCGCACGAGCTGCGCAATCCTCTGTCTTCGATTCGCGCGATAGCATCCTTGATGCAAGAAAACAGCGATTATGGTCCAGATAATCGCGAGGATGCACAAATGATCGTTGGCGAAATCGATCGCTTGACCGAGACCACTCACCGGTTGCTCGATTATGCTCGACCTGCCGATTCGGCTCGCCAAATGGTCCAGCCCGATCCGGTGATCGTGCGGCTGTTGTATATTCTGGTGCACTACGCCAAGCAGCATCACGTTCAAATCGAGACCCAGCTCAACGCCGCAGATGCGGTCATTGTTGGAACCGATGCCACGCTCAGCGAAATTCTATTCAACCTGATTCGCAACGCCATCGAAGCATGTCGGGAATCGGGCCAGGGGCAGGTGCAAATCAATTCGAGTATTGAAGCACAACGCATCGTTTTGAAAGTTTCCGACAACGGTTCTGGAATCGACCCCGAGATACGGCAAGCTTTGTTCCAACCGTTCGTTACCGACAAGCCGCTAGGGACTGGACTAGGACTCTACATAGCTGCCCAGCGCGTTCGCGAACTAGGTGGAACCATCGTTTGTAACAGCCTTGTACCGCAAGGAACCGAGTTCGAAGTTCGTCTACCTCGGCAAATCAACTGAGCGTCGTGGAAGGCCCAACTCATGCTGGAAGACCGATGGAGGCGTGGTTTTGCCCGCAAACTTGCAGTATCATTACGCGTTTTCGGATCGCAAGAGATGGGTTCTGACGCGATTAGAGGCTGTTAGCAATGTCGCATGTCAAGAGTGCTTGGATTAAGGAAAACTTCGGAGTCGATGTTGAAACTCCACGGCGCAAGGCCCTGCGATTGGAGCTGTCAACACGCGCGAAAACGGTCGAGAACTTAGTAACGGAGCGGAAGAGTAAACTAAACGGTGCAACGCATGGAGCAAAGCAACTCGCTGAGAAAGCCACCAAGCTCTGTGAAAATCTGGAGACGGTGCTCAAACACAAAGATCTTGCCGCGGACGAAGTGGCTGCCGAAGCATTCGATCAGGCGGCCAGTGCGGTACTTGGCGCACTCGACGAATTGGATGAAGTCTGTCTAGAGATGCTCTCCGCAGGCACGGCTCAATCCGTCGAGTCCGAGCAAGTGGTCCAGATGGAGAAGATGCGCGATGAGCTGAAGAAAGAGTTCAGTCAGCATTTGGCTGAAGTGGGAAACGACTTAGAAGTAATTCACAAGCAAATCGTCCCTGGAAAGTTGGATTTGGATTTGCGAGCGGAGCAGAACAAAGTCTACACAACTTTTAACTTACCGAGTTTCGCGCGACCGACGGATGCAGGTTCTTTCCAACCGGCGTACGATTCTGCGAAGAAGGCAATTGAGAACTGCAAAATCGAATCGACAAAGCTGCTCAAGCCAAAGCTAGAATTGGCCGCAGCGATCAAGAAAGCCAAAGAGAAGCTGACCGCAGCGGACGACGCCGCTGGTAATGCGCTCAAGGGAGCCGACATCTTTGAGCCCGAGTGTAAGGAGTTGGCTGAGCATTTGAAAAAGCAACGTGAGGACTTGGCGACCGACTCGATCATAACGGCGCAGACAGTCGAGGCGGCCGCCGAGACCGCCATCTTGCGGGCTCAACAATTTGTCGATGCGGGTGAGACCTCAAGTCAGCTTCGACCCAAAGTCGAGGAAGCAGTCAACGAGGCTAATCCCACTCCCAAGAAAACTCTCCAGACGTTGTGGGACGAGGCTGTTAAAGTGGCTCGCGAGCAACTGAAGAAGCTCGAGACTGGCAGTCATGCTGTAGGCACTCTGTTGGGAATCTCTGGCAAATTGGTGGAAACCCAAGAGTTAAATGCAGCGGTTTCCAAATTGAAAGAGCGTGCCGATAAGTGGGAAGATCTGTACAAACTCCATTCGCCCAATATGAACAGCCAAGAAAAGAAGTCACTTGAAGCGGGGCAGAGGCATGTGACAACGATCCGAGGTGACCTCAGCTCGATTGGTACGCTGGACGCTGAGTTTGCGAAATCGGAGCTCGTGCTATCTGAGGTTGTTGTTTCGGTCAATGACTTTTGTCAGTTGCGGGACAAGCTACAAAGTTTGATCAAATCTTTGCCAACGCCGAAATCTTTTACAAAGAAGCCTGCGGATCTTATGAACGCCAAGATTAGTTTGGCGGAAGGGGAACGCAAAAGCGATCCGAAAAAAGCCAAGCAGGCTTTAGAAACAATTGGGAATTATTTGGACTCGCTGGGCGTGTTCTGTAATACGCTGGTAAGCCTGGAAGAATTAAAGAGGGATAGCGCGCAGAGCTACGGCAGCCGCGGGAGCAACCAGGCAGATAAATTGAACACGCTGGCAGAATTGCAACGGGAAGCTACCGAAGCTTTGAGCAAGCTGAAATCGAAAAAGGAGTATGACGATCATTACCTGCCTCACGCAACCAATATCAGCAAACTCTCAGCCTCAAAGTCCAAGCCGATCGGCAACTTTGTCAAAGACAAGCTGGCCAAAGCAAAAGAAGCCGTCGACGTTGCCGACACTCCTAGAGCTTTAGAATTACTCAATGAGATTCTCAGCCGCATGGATTCGTTACTGGTGTATTCGAATGCCGCAGGCGCAGCTATCGAAAATGCAGTCGATCTTCAGAAAGACGGACCCGCGCCACTCCAAAGTGCCTTCCGACCTCTAACTTCGAAAAATGTTTTGACGCTGTTGGACGAAAAGAAAGATACGGAAGCCCTCGCCCACGTCGAAACGCTGAAAGTCCTTAACCCACTGGCACCGGCCTACAAGAACGCTTATCGAACTGCGGAGGCCGAACTGAAAAACGTAACGGCACTAAAACCTAAAGCCACCAAGGACGCGGACAAAGTTGCGAACGAAGGGTTTTCAGAGCGGTTGACGCAAGCGCTCGGGCCAACAGCAGAGCAGTTCAATTTGGTAACGTCCGATCTGATCAAGCTCAAAAAAGAGTTGGACGACGAGAAACTCAAGCGCCAGAAAGCCGTCGGCACAGCGCTGGGAAGTGATGAGAAAGATCCACGCCTGGCTAAAGTATTTGCCGACCTTAACACTCTTGAGTCTGCCTTGGAGCTAGCCGAAGAAGTCGGGGAAGACGAACTGAAAAAATTGATCTCACATCTTGGAGTCATCGACGAGACTTCCACGACAGGCCCAGAAGGCAAGAAACTCGGTGACAAAGAACTCGGACCTGCCGTGGCGAGCATGCTGGTAGAACTCAAGCAACTCGGTGGAAAGAAACTGAAGGAATTGAGCGACACGCTCGGCGGAATGGAAACGCTCGCTGACTTGTGTTCCGAAACAGGCAGCGCTCAACTGGTGATTGAACTTTACACGGAATTCGAAAAAGACCTGGACAAGCTCAAGACGCTTGTCGCTGACGGTTTCGAAGGGAATGCGAAACGCGTGCGCGGAATCGTAGGAGGTGGCAAGACAGGAGCCAAACGGGCCAAACAGCTAAGCGACGGATTCACCGACCGTAACGAACTGAAGACTTTGGTGGGCACGATGCGCACCAACCGTACGACTGACGTGATGGACGACAACCAAAAAAACGCTCAAGCCCAGAAATTTCTCAACGAAATCGCAAACGTCAACTTTGGAGACGATTGGACTAAACTCAAGAAACCATTTTTCGATGAGCTCAACGGCCAGACCGATTCCGTAAGGTTAATGCAAAAAGCGTCGACGTTTAAGAAGAACGACGCTAGCAAGCCAAAGAAACCAACCAAGCTCAGCGGTTTCAGCGACGTCAACATGGAGCATATATTGAAACGGCACACTCCTGGTCATTTCGATATGGATGATATCAAGGAGTCAAACACACAGTTTTCACCTCAGCTTTTGCCGCAACAAGTGGCCGTTATCATTGAAACGGCATTGGCGCTTGTCAAGGGAATGGTACCGTCACCTGAACCAACAGGGTTTCAAACCTATAACGTTACCGCCTCTGGCTATGCTCTTCAAATCGGTATCCGTTTTCCATCCAAGGAAGTCAGTCAATTTTTTCCGACGGCAGGTCCAGGTGTAGAACCGTTTCCTGACACGCAAATGGCTTCCCTTAGGTTAGCGCTAGGAAGAGATACATGAACGCAAACACTGATTCCACCCAACTGATCGCGACATTCGAATTGCAAAAAGGGGCCATCGAATATCTCTCGGAGTCGCAATTCGGTGTCGACCTGGTAGAGGCCAAGGCAATTGCCAAAAAAGTTCAAGACCCTTTCGGTCGCTTGGTTGTCGAATTTGCAGATCGCCCCCGATTGGTCTTCGCTGATGACCTGTTACCGATGGCTTCCAATTTGGGAGTCGCACTGAAGTCGCTCAAGCGAGACAAATCTGCCTATTTTGTGGCCTTCAGCCAGCCGTTTCGTTGGCAAATGTCCATGGAAGGCGAGCAAGTGGTTGTCGTCAAAGACAATGACCCGCCGCAAACCTATCCCGCACAGGCGTTTCAGGAATCGTTAGCGCGCTGTCACGCCCGGTTGGTAACAGCGCTCACTGCGTTTCAACCACAAAACCCATACTGGGAAAGCGATGTGGCACAACTCAAGGCTGTTGAAGTTTGAGATTTGAGATTCAAAAGCTGAGATCCGAGTTCAAGCTCTAGCTTGCCGTTCTTACGCTAGCTTTTTGATTAGCGCGCCAAGCGTTGCGGTCAGCGTCGTCTTGATCTCTATGGGTACGAACGGATTGGTGTGAAGCTGGTTTATAAAAGCATCGTTGGTTGCATGAGCTAAGAACTTGTCGACGGTCGTGGCGGCGTTATTATGGTGCTTGGTCCTTTCAGCAGGGTCTGTCGCGTTCAGAGCTTTGTCGAGCATATCGCTTAAATCTTCGGCAAACGATTCGAGCACTAAATCGAGCTTGCGGATGCTGGCTTTCAACTCGTTGACTGCGGGTGAATTCTGATACTCAGCCAGAATCGCGGACTCCAACTTTTGCAGGTCGGCGTGAACTCGCTTTTTGGTTGCATCCCAGGCAAGCCGACATTTGGCAAAATCGACGGTGCCTTGCCGGATGCCGCTGGCCGGTTCAGTCCCCGTGGAGCCACCGGCCGTGGATTGCAAGAGACTCTTCAGCAACATTCCGACTGATAGTAAACCTTCGCGGGCAGCGGCCAGCTCTCCCTGTTCGAGCTGACGTTTAATTTGAGCCACCGGAGTCAGCAACTCTACCTTCCGTTGTGGATGATTGGCCACGGCTTGCTTGAGTTGCGGAACCAGTTTGTTGAGCGCTGCCTGCAACTTCTCTCGCTGGGTCTGGTCGGAGGAAGAAGGACCGGCTGTGGGCTGTGATGGCGCCGAAGTCGCTGGTGCACCCGATGAGGTTGAACTCGGTCCAAGATTGGCCTCCGGGCCTAAGCTCTTCAGCAACTGCTCGAAGGCATTGACTTGAGCTTCGGCTTGGTCGCTCTCTCCTTCGGACAAGATGAGCGCAGTCGATTTGATCGCTTTCTCAATTTCAGCCACGCGCGTCGGATAGGCATCGCAGGCTTGCAAAGCAGATTCTTGCAGCTTGAGAAATCTCGCTGCCAGGGGATCATCTTCATCGAGCGCTATAGGAGCTGTATCGACGATCTCGAACAACGGCTTGCTCTTTATTCCGCCTTCGTCCAGAAAGTGCTTCAGAGCCTGAGTCTTGACCGGTGCCGAATCGAATCCATCCTCGCGAGCCAGCTTGAATGTTACATCTTGGCCGCGCCCCTCAACTGTGCCGAAGTAGAACTGTCCTTTGCCTGCCGATTTGGCTTCTTTTTTGTACTTCTCCACGCTCCCTTTTTTGTACACGACAAGGCTGACGATGTTTGTTCCCTTGCAGATCATCGCAAACTTGCGAGACTTCCCCTTCTTCACTTCTTCTAAATAATCGCGTGTTTCATCGCTCAACCCAGGTGATTCTTGGTTGTCGTTGGCCATCCTGTCAGCTCCAGTCGCATTAGGAGACTATACCTAAAAAAAAAGATCGACTGTGCCATAGTATAACCCGTATGCTTGCAAGGCTAGAGCGGAGCCAAGCAAGGAAATCTTCATCGCTACCTAAGCCATAAAGCTCACTCGAC
>SYJV01000053.1 GCA_005798335.1 Planctomycetaceae bacterium
CAGCTTCTCGATCTGCGCCGCTTGTGCGGCGGCCAACTCTCGAAGCTCCCGAATCGTTTCGTCTCTATTGTCCATACGCGAACAATAGAAAATCAACTAAATTAATGCACTATCAATTTCGTACCGTGAACGGTTACCTTTATTGTTTCTTCTTAAACAAATTCTTGAGCGCATCCCTGACAGGACGCGACTTTTGTTCTGGCGGTTCGTCTTGCCCGGATGGTATCGGCGACTCTGTAGTTGATTTATAATTTGATTTCTGACCACTTGATTCTGTACGCTTTTTGCGAAGTTTCTGAACTAAGCTCAGAGCGGCCGATATAGCATCGTCGGCTTGCCCGTCCGCAAGTCCCTCCAACCCACTCAAAACCGTCGCGGTACCAGGCGATTCCTCTTGCACACGCTGTCTCATCACACCAAGTAAATCAACGGATTCTCCTCTCAACGCTGACCAGTGAATTACTGGCTCTCGCAGCGTGCCGGTTATCGGCAGCTTCATAACTGGAACCCCCAGCTCCTTTACCGATTCGCGGCGTGCAAGAAACTCAACTGGTACCGGAATCAACATACTCAATTCAAGAGCCTGATCGGCCAACCTAACTGAACCCGAAGTCGATATTTGCAAACGCGAATCCACTTGAGGCAGTCCTACCTTCAATCCCGCATGGTGCACCAAGCCTTGGCGAATGCTCACCTCGATCGTTGAATCCTCGATAAACACAAGCTCGTGAGCCGGGGGCCGATTTCTTATCTTGGCTAACATATCCAATATCGTCAGTATTTTTGGATTGGACGGCCCGCTGCGCACTTCATGCAAAGTGATCGCCGATTCTCCGGTCGACGATCGAATACTATCCAGCAATATTTCGATCTCACCTGTGCTTATGGAAACTCGTCCTCGGAACCAAGCAGACTCTGATAACAAAGGAATTGCGTAACCCAACCCTAACTTCATCAGCTCTGGAGTAAGTTCGACTCGGTCGAGTATTACCGCCGGTTTCGACACGATTCGAGGTTGCCCCTCGACTCCCCGATAAGCCAATTCTAAATTCAGCGGCGGAACGACTACCAGCGGTTCCGCCTGCTCCGGTCGTCGAACTGTCCCACTCAACCCGCGTATTGCTAATTCCAAGTCCAGGGCAGGCTTTCGGGATTGGGGCTCTTGCTTTTCTTTCTTGGGAACCTTGTCAATGACAGCGTTTATCAATCTTTCCACGTTTGTTTGGTTTGCTAAATCGACGTCCACCATTGGGTCGATCAATTCGATCTTGCCGATTCGCCTACCCCCAGTCAAATATCCAAACAATCCTCGATCTGTTCGCAATTTAGTGATTTTTAGCAGAGGAGTATTATCACCCTGTTCTGAAATCTCAATGCCTCCCATTTCCAGCGGATAGAACCAACGCAATCGAACGGAATCGATCGACAGTCGAAAGTCTCCAGCTTCGATGCGTTGCAATAGGGGACCGTACACCCATTGCCTGCCAATTACAGATGGCAAAAACCAAAGTCCTGTTAAGAGCAACAAAACCACAACGACAACTCGGAGTACTCTACTCCGGAACCAACGCTCGACTGTCCCTTGAGCAGGCGGAATTTGCGAATTGACGATTGACATGTTACGCATACCTAAGTTGCTAAAGTCTGCTTGCAGAGAGATCAAGTTTGCGCAACTCTTTCTGCTGGAACGTGATACAGTCTACAGGATCGTGATAGATTGAATTCCTCGGGCGGTCCTGCGACTCGTTTCGGCTACGGAATGAACTTCAGTACAAACTTACGGAGTTCCAAACTCGGCACACTGCGGCGATTCCCACAATCATCCTACAAGAAAAATTGGGATTGGAACTACCTTTCAGCAATTTGTGGGAACAATCGCTCAGTTGTAGTCGTCCATCCAATCGAATCGATTACCGTCAGTTTACCGATTGGTTGGACCATAACGACTAGGTCCCCCTGCACCGATATCGGAATCAGCAAACCGGTAGCTATCCCTTCGATGAAGGTCGAGGAAGTGTTATGCTGAGTGTAAAATCTTCGTAAGCGGTATGCTCTTAACTGCCACCGCACCCATTTAGCGAATCCAAAAGACATACCCAATTGCCGCAAAAGCCGGCGAGGCTTGCCACCCACGGGAACGAAGTCCGCACTAACGCATTGAGAAAATTGCCGAACGATCGATGACGATGATTGCTAAGAACACCAAAGTTCTCGTAACAGGCGCTGGCGGCTTTATTGGTTCGCATGTCGCAAAGCACCTCCATTGTGCAGGATGTCATGTGATCGCCAACGACGATCTGTCAGGTGGTTTTTTAGAGAATGTCCCTCAGGGCTGCAAATTTATTGTAGGCGATGTATCGGATGCCAATTTTGTCGCCAGCCTATTCCGCGACCATGGCCCTTTTGACATCGTTTACCACCTGGCCGCATATGCAGCAGAGGGGTTGTCACACTTCATCAGGTCATTCAATTACCAAAATAATCTCGTCGCGTCCACCAATATATTAAACGAAGCTGTCAATACTGGTGTGAAATGCCTAGTCTTTACATCATCCATCGCCGTGTATGGCCGTAACCAACTGCCGATGACCGAAGACTTAGTGCCGCAGCCCGAAGACCCTTATGGCATCGCCAAATACGCATTTGAATTGGACCTTAAAGCCGCGCATGAAATGTTTGGACTAAATTACATCATATTTCGTCCGCACAACGTCTACGGAGAAAACCAAAACATCGCGGATCGCTATCGCAATGTAATTGGCATCTTCATGAATCAAGTTTTGCAGAACAAGCCGATGACCGTATTTGGCGATGGCCTGCAAACTCGAGCATTCTCGTACATCGATGACGTTGCCCCCATAATTTCCCGCAGTCCGTTTGTCTCCGAAGCGACCAACCAGACGTTCAATGTAGGTGCAGATACGCCATTTACTATTTTACAATTGGGTAACGAAATTGCCCATGCATTTGGCGTGGCTCCAAATTTCAATTTCCTCGACGCCAGAAATGAAGTACAGCACGCTTTTGCCGACCACTCGCGCGTGCAAAGAGTCTTTTCCCCACCTGCTCCGATTGACCTTCAGGAAGGCATTGGACGGATGGCAAAGTGGGTTAAGGCCCATGGCCCGCGTCCCGCCGTTACCTTTTCTAATATTGAGATCTCCAAGAATTTGCCTCCTTCCTGGGCCAGCCAAAAAGCATGATGACCGACGATCCATTGGTCAGTATTTGCTTGCTGACTTGGAATCGAGCGAGCGTAATTCGACGTTCGCTGGATTCCTTGCTCGGCCAAACGTATAAGCATTTTGAGCTAATTATCAATGACGATTGTTCCAACGATGCTACCTCGGAAATCAGCCACGCCTATGCAGCCAAAGATCAACGAGTAAGGTATTGCAGAAACGAGACCAATTTAAAGTACTCCGGCAATAGCAACGCGGCAGTCGAACGATCGCGCGG
The DNA here is from genome assembly GCA_005798335.1 of Planctomycetaceae bacterium. GTDB lineage: Bacteria > Planctomycetota > Planctomycetia > Pirellulales > Pirellulaceae > Aureliella. Next base: position 3,460 of record SYJV01000053.1, read on the forward strand.
AGAGTTTATCGTCTTTGCGCACGATGGGGACTATTACCATCCCGAATTGATCGAGCAATGGGTCCGAGTATTGCAAGATCACCCCACCGCCGCGCTCGCTTTTTGCGGGCTCAACGTAATGAATGACAGTGCCGAAGTCGTTCGCACCATTATTGAACCGTTTCCGGCCTTAATTAACGGCCAGGAACTGCTCCACAATATGTTAAAGCGATTCGATTCACCGATTTTCGGCATCACCATGGTCAGGCGCCGATGTATCGATCAAGTCGGCAAGTTCGATTCTCGATTTCCGCGAATAACCGATGTCGACATGTGGCTGCGATTGCTTGCCAAGTTCGACGCTGCCTACGTAAACCAACCGCTGATCGACGTAATGCCGCGTGAAAAAGGACACGAAAACAGCGAGGTCAACTGGAACATCATTCAGCAACTGACCGAAATTCGTGAAACCAACATTCGCCGCGCCTTCGACGCGCAAAGCAACCAGCTTGACCAGTTCCTAGCCAAATATCGCACCGACCGCCGCAAACTCTACCTCCGAAGCATCGCTTGGTGTTTCTACCACGGCCGCATCAAGCCGGGCTTTAGCGGCTTGATGCGTTTATTATCTAAGCAGGGAGGATAGCCTGGCTCTCAATGGGCTTTCTAGTGAGATAATGAACATTCTCTTTCTCACTCCAACAGAAGAGGACTATTTAAGTGACACAATACTGCATGGCCTTAAGAGCCTCGATGGTGTGAATGTCGTTGACTATCCCAAACGTGATATCCTTTACTCAAATTATGGCCAGGATGCGATTCAAAAGCTTTATGGACGCGGATTCAGCGTATATGGATTACTCGAAGACATCCCGGTAGATCGCAACAGAATCATTGAGAAAATACGTAGCCGGTTCTTCGATTTAATAGTATTTGGTAGTATCTGTCGGCAGTTTGGTTGGTTCTATCAGCTCCTCCCGCTGCTGCACCTGCAACGCACAATAATACTGGATGGAGAAGATTCACCACGGGTGTACCCCGCGTCAGGCGAATGGTGGCGTCGATATTATTACTGGTTTACACCGAGGGTCCACAATCGGTTTCTGTACTTCAAGCGCGAATGGACTCCTCATTCCCGATTCTCACTGATTTGCAGGTTCTTGCCGAACGGTTTCTTACGTAGGTTTCCCTATGCTCGCAAGCTACGTCCAATAAACTTCTCGATACCACGAGAAAAAATCATTTCACAGATTCCAGAGAAACTAAAGAAATTTCCGAGGCATATTGTCGACAAGGAAGTTTGCGGCCATGTTGCTGGATCCGTTGAGGGTTACGCATTCGCAAGTGAACGCGAATATTATGCTGATCTCCAGCAATCAAAATTCGGTGTTACGATGAAACGAGGCGGCTGGGATTGCATGCGTCATTATGAAGTTGCAGCCAATGCGGCAATTCCTTGTTTTCGAAATCTCGATGAGAAACCTGACACTTGTGCGCCCCATGGCTTGAATTCGCTAAATTCAGTTTCTTACAAATCGTGGGAAGAGCTTAGGGACAAGATCGATAGGTTAACCGACGCAGAATGTACGAACATACAGATGCAAGTGCTAAGTTGGGCGCACGAAAATTCAACTGAGACCAATGCTAGAAGAGTCCTTGACGAAGCGATGTCTTCCTAGCCAACGAGGACAAGTAGGTAGCATGCAGTTGATTATTCGTCACACACTTCGAATGTAAATCACTAATGCTTCGAAAACTTGTTGCACAACTTCCAGAGCTACGTGGAAAACAGCGACTGCTCTCAGTTCTCGATCAACTGCTTGGGCCAGTTGTCATGAAAGCCCGCGGAGGAGTTTTCTTGGAAGGATATTACTCCAGTGCTCAGGACAAATCGTTCTTGAATTCACAAGTAGAGAATGAGCGGCTGGAGGAAGAGATCAGTACGCTAGGAGAGTCGGCTGTTGTAATTGATTGTGGCGCCAATTGTGGTTATTACTCCGCCAAGGCAGCACAAAAGCTTGGAAAAGATGGCGTGGTAATATCCGTCGAGCCGTCCCAGAGGGAGTATAGGCGACTCCTGAAGGCGATCTCGCTAAATTCCCATCAGGGCAGATGGATTCCGATAAATGTTGCTGCAGGTGCAGATAACGCGGTCGTTTATATGAATACGAATGTCGGTCATACTGGCATGAATCAAGTTTGTACCCGTCAAGAACGAACCGAAC
>SYJV01000516.1 GCA_005798335.1 Planctomycetaceae bacterium
CAACGTGGGATAAGCTTCCAGCTTGTCAAGGGGTAGTTGAATACTACCCTTTGGTTGCACAATATATTGACTTAATTGACAAGCTGGAAGCTTATCCCACGTTGAACCACTCCACAACTTCCAATCAGCGAATCATCCTAATTGTTGGAGAGATCTTATGCTTTACTCGCAGCGCGGGCTCCGTACGTTGAGTCTGTTGTTGGTAGGATTGTTTGCCCCAGGTATCGCTCAAACTTTATTGTCCGGTGAACCTTCGGCGGAACCACAACCAACCAAGGTCATCGACGCTGGTCCGCTGCGGTTCACGGAAACTCGGCTCTTGTTCAAATACACCTATTCCTATGCGGTCGTTGCGAGCGATTTGGACGGTGATGGCGATCTCGACCTCACCAGCGCCGATGCCGAGCCGAACAGTCAGTTGTACCTGCTGCTCAATGACGGCCAGGGAAATTTCAAGCATTCATTCATCCAAAAATACAGAAATGAAGACGATCAGCCGATTCGGTTGGAACGGCATGCTCACGGCGACATGAACGGCGACGGACTGCCGGACGTGGTGATCGTCGACAACCTGAAATGGGATATTCGCTGGTTTGAACATCCAGGCAAGGACAAGATAACGCAGGAATGGAAGTTGCACCGTGTCGCTGCTCCGAAGGAAGTTCCCGGGTCGTACGATGTCGCCTTGTCCGACCTCGATGCTGACGGCGATCTCGATGTCGCCGCTTCGAGTTGGCGGTTTGGCAACCGGTTCGACTGGTTTGAAAACTTAGGGAAAGGGGCGCGGTTTCAGCGGCACGAAATCGACGCCGAGATCGGAGAAACGCGAACCATTGTCGTGGCCGATTTCAGCCGAGATGGCAAACCAGACCTGCTGGGTACATCCCGCACCGGCAATACCGTGATGTGGTACGAGAACTCGGGACGACCGAGCACGGAGAAGTGGAAGAAGCATATCATCGACGACAAATCAGGTGGTCCAGCGCATGGTCATCCGGTCGACCTTGATGCCGACGGCGATCTCGACGTAATCATGGCGTATGGAATCGCCTTTACCGGCCAGCCCGAGTCGCATCAAATCGCTTGGTACGAAAACGTCGGACGCCCCGGATCCGCGATAACCTGGAAGAAGCACAAAATCGTCGATCAATTTCCGTCCGGTTTCGAAGTCGTGGCGGGCGATTTCGATGGCGACAAGGACCTTGATCTGGCTGCCACCGGTTGGACGGCGAGCGGGCAAATCGTCTGGATCGAGAACACCGGTGATCCAAAAACTGGCTGGAAAATGCACACCTTGAAAAAGCCATGGACGAATGCCGTGACCGTGGTGGTCGGCGATTTCAATAAGGACGGCCGGCTGGACATCGCAGCCGCCGCCGAGCGAACCGACAACGAAATCCGCTGGTGGCGCAATGAAGGGCCTGTGAAGAAATGAAAAGTCGTTGATTCGACTCTTGGCGCAACTTGCACGTCGCAGCGGAGAGAAATGAGGTTAGAAGCGACCAATGTAAACAGTTGATACACATTATTAGACATCGATCACAGTTTCGTGCCGATTGGTAATACTTCCAATCGGCTGCAATTCCAAACCCTCTAGTCTGGCAACTCTCAAGAACTCAGCGTTACCGGTAGGTTCGACGGCCACGAGCAAACCGCCGCTTGTTTGAGGATCTGCAAAGATCAATCGCAAATGTTCAGGCAATGCTCCCACCTTGTCACCGTAACTGTCCCAATTGCGGGCAGTGCCACCAGGAACGCACTTCTGTTTTAGGTAATACTCAATCGCGTCCGCATCGAGCAGAGGTATGTTATTCGGTGTTAGTTTGGCGCTGGTGAGTGATGCTTCACACATTTCGATCAAATGTCCTAGCAGCCCGAAACCTGTCACATCGGTCATGGCTTTTACACAGGCGAGTTTGCCGAAAGCGATACCGGCTGAGTTCAGACGCAACATACTTTCGCGAGCCAATGCGGCGTGTTCCGGTTGCAGTTTTCCCTTTTTCTGCGCCGTCGTGAGAATGCCTACTCCCAGAGGTTTTGTCAGATACAACACACAGCCGGGCGTGGCACCGCCGTTTCTTTTTAAATGTTCCAGCCGTACTCGGCCTGTCACCGCCAAACCAAATATTGGCTCAGGACTGTCTATGCTGTGCCCGCCGGCGAGCGGAATTCCCGCGTCGGCGCAAGCTGAGCGCGCTCCCGCAACCACGGCATTGGCGACTTCCGGCGGCAGCGAGTTCACAGGCCATCCGAGAATGGCGACGGCCAACAATGGCGTTCCTCCCATGGCGTAAACGTCGCTGATCGCGTTTACCGATGCGATGCGTCCAAAGTCCTCCGGATCGTCAACGATGGGCATGAAGAAGTCGGTTGTACTTACGACTGCTGTTCCGTCGCCCAAGTCGAACACGGCCGCGTCGTCTCGTTCTTCGTGGCCCACGAGTAGATCGGGGAAGGCGTGTACAGCCCCTGTGTGTCGCAAGATACGGTCAAGCACAGATGGGGCAATTTTACAGCCACAACCTGCACCGTGACTAAACTGAGTAAGTCGCACTGGCTCAGTCTTGAGAAGCATTGCAATTCAGTTCCTGGTTTCAATTTGTTGTTCACAGTTTCTGCTGCTGACACTGGGCAGAGTTTCCAAAAAAGCGGAAGTGGATGGGAATCGAACCCACCAGCGACGACTAAACGCCGCTCGACGGTTTTGAAGACCGCGGCAGTCACCAGACATGCAAACACTTCCGAGAGTTCAAACACGATACCAACGCGTCAATTTGGTCAACGGCCACCGTTCGCAAGTCCAGGAGGATGGCCCCTCCCTGGATTTTTGTTAGGACCGAAGGAGTTCCTCGTCGCAAGTGGAGGGCCAAGCGATCCACAGACTGACCAACAATTCGAATCGCGAAACTCTCCAATCGAGCGTCAGGAATTGCCCCGCCGCCAACTTCCGATACACAAGGAACGACGGTGATCGATAGGCGTTGGTCGGGCTGTAGCCGAGCACAAACGTTTTCGCATTGGGCTTGGATCTCCGCAGGTTTGCGCGCCACCGACACGAGTACAGGCAACTCTGCAAAAGCACCGCCTGACAAGTGGCATTCAACGGTTGCCTCAAGGGCTGCAAGGATCAGTTTGTCGGCTCTCAAGGCGCGCATCATCGGGTTCTTCTCGAGGACGTTTATCCATGTCCGTTGTCCGACGATCAATCCAGATTGCGGCCCGCCAAACAATTTGTCGCCGCTAAACAAAACTAGCGCCGCACCCGCCCGAACGCTTTCGAATACGACTGGCTCGCGTAGGCCCAACGTGGAAAGATCGTGCAAACAGCCGCTTCCGATATCATCGATCACGGGAATTCCACGGCTATTTCCCAGCGTCACCAACTCGTGCAATTCAGGTTCGTGGACGAAGCCCTGTTGGCTGAAATTGCTGCGGTGGACGCGAATGATCGCAGCCGTCTTCTCGCCAATCTCGCGTTCATAGTCGTGGATGTATGTTCGATTGGTCGTTCCCACTTCGCGCAGTTTGGCTCCGGAGCTTGCGAATACTTCCGGCAGCCGGTAACCGCCTCCGATCTCAACGAGTTGGCCGCGCGACACGATTACTTCCCGACCACTGGCGACGGCCTGCAAGACGAGCAAAGTGGCCGCTGCGCAGTTGTTAACGACTAAAGATGCTTCAGCACCCGTTAGTCGCGAAAGAAGCTCACACACGCGAGTCGCGCGACGATTTCTCTGACCCGTTTCTAAATTCATTTCGACGTTACAATATCTCGCCGCTTCGACCATGCGTTCGATGGCGGCTTGGGCCAATGGAGCCCGACCGAGGTTCGTATGCAGGATTATTCCAGTCGCGTTGATGACCGAGCGCATGCGCGTACCGACGTCGGCCGCGCTCAGCGACAAGACCTCTTGGAGAATTTCATTGCATACCAAGTCTTCATTTCGATCGTCGCCCGCTAAGATCTTATTGCGAAGTAAATCGATCGACCTGCGCACCCAATCGACGACAATCGCACGTGGCGTGGATCTTAATATTTCATCGAGCCGATGATCGCGCATCACTTTGTCAACCGACGGCAGATTTCGAAGTTGTGAATCGGCCATCATGCTTGCGAGATTCCCGTCTGGGTTCTGGCAGTTGATGCGTGCAACGAACTCAGTTTTTTGCCCGCTGATCGAACGTCTCGCACGCGGACAGTGAGCTGTATTCGATCGCAATACTCCAACAACGGAATCGCGTGTTTTCTTGTAACCTGCCAACGATTCTTGATATCCGCTGCGGATCGTTCCGCAGACTCTTGGAAAAGCTCGCTTAATTCCTCACAGAACCTCTCGAAAACGTCGGACGCGAATAGGAATCCATTGCCAACTTCTGTCAGAACTCCAGCTTGGATGGCAAATCGAGCCAAAGACGCAAGCGACTCTTGGGGCATGTTCATATGTTCCGCAGCTTCTTTCAGCGTCGGCGGTGCTCGATTGTCGTGATACAACTTTAGAAATTGATCCATCCTGACTCGCGTTTTCTTCGAGAAGCCGTCTTGAGCGGTCGAGTGGGCGAGCATCCCCTTGAGGCGAACAACCTGGCCGCTGTCGACTAGTTCGTTGATCACCCACTGGCACAGTTCGATCGAGCCATGTGAGTTCAACTGCCTGATTACTGACTCTTCGTTGTGCCAGGACGACTGAGTCTTCTGCAATGGCTCTCCAAGCAACCGCGTCGCATATTTTTTGACACCTGCGATTCGCTCCTTTGAAGCGAATTTGATGGTACCTACGCTGGCCGTTCGCGGTATGGTCGCGATAGATCCCTTCCCCACAGCTTCAGCGATAATGCTGTCGAGAGTCGTCGCATCGCTTTCGATTCCCAGTTGATGCGCAAGCCTATCATTCGGTTCGATCTCGCCCGCGAAATCGGCCCAAGCTGCCAGGCGTTCCACAACATCGCAAGAAACCAATCTACGCCCCAACTCCAACAAGTTGCGTTTCTTTGTTCGGCCATCTTCCATCACCGCCAGGATACGACCTCCCGCGTACGTGCCCACGGGATAGGGAAGGCGAAGTAGGCATTTTTGATCGAAAGTGGCGACAATGGCTTTGTCAGTTTCAATGACTGCGACCTGTGTCTGGCCGGGAACCAACTTCCGAATTCCGGTCACGCGAGCCGAACAACTGGTCGTCGCCGTGTGTAGTTGAAGGGTTGCCGGACAGCGCAGAGTAGGTGAACCACTAAGTACATCAATTTCGACCAGCAGTGTCGCGCCCAGATGAAACACATCGGGATCCACTAATTCGTCGCCGCGGTGAACTTCATCGAGGGATAGCGGTGTAACGTTGAGAGCTGTCCTGAAACCTCGCGTCGAGCGCTCAACCTGTTGGCCGTGTACTTCGATCTGCCGCACGCGTACCCGACGATTCGAATGAGCGATAACCAGAGAGTCGCCAAGTTCGATCGAACCACTCCAGATCGTACCAGCAATTACGCAACCGCGGCCGGGCATGTTGAATGCGCGATCAATGGGCATTCGAAAATGTCGCGACGCGGCACCTCGTTGGACAAGGTCGGCTTGTCGAGAAAGCTCGGTCTTAAGCTCCGCCAATCCAACACCGGTCGCGATTGATGTCGACAAGATGGGCATTTCCGAGTATCCCAAATCGTCCAACAACATCTTCAGTTCGTCTTCGAGATCCAAACACATTGCTTCGCCAGCAAGATCGACTCTGGAGATGATCGCGATCAACCTGCGCACTCCAAGAATCTTCAAAATTGACGCATGCTCAAACGTCTGAGCCTGAATTCCTTGATCGCAAGCAACGACCAACAAACCTAGATCGATTCCGGAAACGCCTGAAAGGAGATTGCCAACGTATTTCTGATGCCCTGGAGCATCGATGAACGCGAAACGTCGAACGCCGTCCTCCATCGAGGCAAAGCCTAAATCAATCGTGATCCCACGACGTTTCTCCTCTGGGTCCGTGTCCGTGTCGACACTCGTTAGCGCAGCAACTAGCGATGTTTTGCCGTGGTCGATATGTCCGGTGACTCCGACGGTCGTGTAACTCATGAGATAGATCTATAGACTCCCGGTGCAGCAGCCAACGTGCGGGTCTCGTCGCTAAGGATCAAACGATCAATAACTGTCCTGTTTTTCGCCGATCATCGCGACGGAGCGCAATGGCTACATTTCAAATGCGACAGTTATTTATCGATTGATCCTAACCACAAGCAACGACAACGAAATTCGCTGGCGGCGCAGTGAAGGGCCTGTGAAGAAATGAAAATAGTAGTGTACACTGTTGTACTCCGCGCTGAGGGCGCGAACAACGAATAGCCCATCATGTTACGTGTCGTCGGATGAGCACTCATGCCTGTCAATGTTAATGCGACTAGCAGAATTGCCCGTCAGTATTCCTGCGACGAGCAAGAGTGCCCGTCGTACTAATCGGGAGTTATTTCCACGCCGATCTTTTTTGCACACCTTGAAGCTCCTATGCCTCGCGATAACAGACCAGTTTTTACCGCTGCCCTCCGACTCGCCACGTTCCTTCTTGCCATAACTGTTTCGTCAAGCCTCGCACTTGCGGCGGAACCGGTTTCCGATCTGTTTGCCAAGTTGTCGGATGAGTATGCAGCCCAGACTCGACCGCTATTGCAACAATTCTGCTTGTCGTGTCATTCAACGGAAAAACAAGAAGGCGATTTGGACCTCGAGCGTTTCGCGAATCTTCGAGATGTGCGACGTGGGACGAAGGCGTGGCTGAAGGTTGTGGAGATGTTGGACAATGGCGAGATGCCTCCCGCGGATTCGAAACAGCCTTCGGTCGAACAGAGGATGCAATTGCGACAGTGGGTCGATCGATACCTGCGTACAGAAGCCGAAGCAAGCGCAGGTGACCCTGGCCCCGTCGTGTTGAGACGGCTAAATAATGCCGAGTACACTTACACGATGCGTGATCTAACAGGCGTGGAACTCGATCCGATGCGCGAATTCCCAACCGACAGCGCCGCGGGCGAAGGCTTTACCAATACGGGCAATGCTCTCTCGATGTCGCCGGCGCTGCTAGCAAAGTATCTCGCGGCCGGCCAAGAGATCGCCAGTCATGCCGTGTTGCTGCCGGATGGTTTTCGTTTCTCAATGTTCAATACGCCGCGGGACTGGACAAACGAGACACTTGCAAAGGTTCGCCAGTTCTATAGCCAGCGAGTCGAAGTGGTCGATTTGGGAGTTGGAACGTCGGTCGGTCTTCAGAATCTCCATGGTAGCGGCCGCATTGGCCAAGCAGGAGAGTTGCGTCTCGAGAAGTACTTCATGGTAACACTTAAGGAACAAGCTGCGATCCGATCGGGCGACAAAACCGTTGCGTCCGTGGCCGCTGAACATGGATTGAATGCCAAATACCTGAAATTGTTGTGGGAGAGTTTGAGCTCGACAGAACCATCATTGCTGCTCGATGGACTGCGTGCGCATTGGCGCGAGAGTAAGGTCGAGGATGCGGCACCACTCGTCGAAGAAGTCAGCGCATGGCAGAGAGGTTTGTGGGCGTTTGACGTCGTTGGCCTAATGGGACGCAAAGGAAGCGGAACGCAATGGCAAGAGCCGGTCGATCCGATCGCATCGAAGCACGAATTTCGCCTCTCGATTCCTGCGGTTAAGGAAGGTGAAGAAAAAGACATCGTGATCTCGCTAGCAGCAACTGATTGCGGTGATGGAAACCAAGAGGATTTTGTCGTTTGGCACCAATTACGGCTAGTGATGGAAAAACAACCGGACCTTCTCTTACAAGACATCCCGGAGTTAAAGGGGATCGATCCATCGCAATTTGGCAAGCACCCCAATGGTACGACGATCGATGCCGGGTCATTGTGTATGCATGCTCCGGCGGTCATCACACTAACGCTACCGGGAAAAATAGCTTCGGGGAAAACATTTGTAACGACAGCGATGTTGGCGCCTGGCTCCGGGATCGACGCCACCGCGCAACCCAGTGTCGTATTTGGCGTAGCGGAAGCAAAGTCTGGGTTCGTTGCCGCAACAACAACCGCAACGCTGTCGACCGTCACCGCGCTCTATCCCGATACTCGCACAATTTCGTTCCAGCATCCGATCTTGATCGCGGACGAAAGCGCACTCCGCAAAAAATTTACCGCATCGATGGAGGCTCATCGTCAATTGTTTCCCAAATCGCTGTGCTACCCTCAGATTGTGCCGACGGACGAAGTGCTAACGCTGACTCAGTTTCACCGGGAAGACCAGCACCTGGAGCGACTGCTTTTGGACGAAGATGAGAAACGCGAAATCGACCGATTGTGGGAAGACTTGCGGTTTGTCAGCCAGGATCCGTTGAAGCTGGCGGCAGTTCTCGATTCTCTGGTTGAGACAACCAAAGGTCACCCTCAGGACGGCGGCTTTAACGATGCAGTCAAGCCATTTCATCAACGGGCCGATGCCTTCAAGCAACGATTGATCGAGTGCGAACCGAAGCAGCTTGACGCACTGATCGAATTTGTTGCGCGGGCTTATCGCCGTCCACTCAACGAGCGCGAAGTTGACGAGTATCGCGGGCTGTATCGTCAATTGCGATCGGAACAGTTGTCACACGAGGACTCGTTCCGAAAGACGCTTGCGAAGGTGTTTGTTGCGGCTCCATTTTTGTATCGCTTCGAGTCCGTTCCTGACGGAAAGAATTTGGACCCGGATAGTCGCCGTTCGCTCCGCGAACGAGCTCCCTTTCGCGGAGCGAAAGGCGACAATCATCAGCAGTCGGCCCCGGTCTCCAACTGGGAGCTGGCGAGCCGCTTGAGCTACTTTCTCTGGTCGTCGATGCCCGATGAGGAATTGCGGTCGAGCGCGGCGGATGGGTCGCTTGCTCGACCTGAAGGGTTACAGAAACAAACGCAGCGCATGCTTCAGGATCATCGCGTGCGCCGACTTGGAGTGGAGTTCGGCTGCCAGTGGCTGCACATCCACGACTTTCCGTTAACGGAGACCAAGAACGAGCAACTCTACCCCGAGTTTAATGCGCTGCGCGACGACATGTACGAGGAATCGGTTCTGTTTCTCACCGATCTTTTTCGAAGCGACGCCTCGCTGCTCAGTCTCCTCAGCGCCAACCACACGTTCGTCAACGAGCGATTGGCCAAATTTTACGGCCTACCGGGAATCGAAGGCGAAGCGTGGCGTCGGGTCGACGACGTTCAGCGGCATGGGCGCGGCGGGATTCTTGGACTGGCGACGACTCTTGCTAAACAATCGGGCGTTTCACGCACCAGCCCGATTCTGCGCGGCAACTGGGTCAGCGAAGTTTTGCTCGGTGAAAAACTCCCGCGGCCACCGCAAAATGTACCGCAACTTGCCAGTAGCGTTCCAGACGGTTTGACCGAACGACAAATGATTGAACAACATAGCAGTGATCCCGCGTGCGCCAAATGCCATCAACGAGTCGATCCCTTCGGATTCGCATTGGAAGGCTTTGACACCATCGGTCGCCGCCGTGATCGCAATCTAGCGGGAATCGCGATCGATACGCAGACCAAGCTGCCTGACGGTCACCAGATTGACGGGCTGCCGGGACTACGGAGTTACTTATTAGAAAAGCGTCGCGACGCAATCGTAAATCAGTTTTGCCGCAAGCTGTTGGGTTACGCTCTTGGCCGCGAGACACAACTTTCGGATCGGCCGTTGCTGGCCGCGATTCAGCGGGACCTGGCCGAGAACGGCTATCGCACCTCCACCGCAGTACTGGCCATCGTGCAAAGCCGTCAGTTTCGAGAGATTCGAAGTCGCGAAGTCTCCTTGCCAGAGCATCAGTGATTAACACTTGGCCAGTCGACGATTGAGCGACGTGTGTCGGACCGATGCAGATTTAGGAGTGATTTCGTGCGCGCACAGGACACGCCCTCCTAAGTCAACTAGATCTTGATCGAGGCGTAGTGATGCTACGGTATACACTGAGTCAGTTTTCAAGTTTTTAACGAACATTCACGTGGCTAAATGTCCGTGGAGACAGGAATTCACCATTTTCGGCCTGGAACTGTCTATTCAAGCAGAAAGAGCGGTACGTCAATTCTAATTGTGTGGCCTAGTCGTTACACTGATGACCTAAGGTGTCAAACACCGTTTGATACTTTGACGAGGAGTATAAACATGGCTCAAAAATCAACGATTGAATGGACAGATGCTACTTGGAATCCGGTTCGTGGCTGCACGAAGATTAGCCCCGGTTGCAAGCACTGCTATGCTGAAACCTTTGCAGAGCGGTTTCGTGGTGTTCCGGGACATCCATACGAGCAGGGATTTGACTTGCGTCTTGTGCCAGAGAAATTGGCCGAGCCACTCAAATGGCGAACGGCGCGATTCATCTTTGTGAACTCAATGAGCGACTTGTTCCACCCCGATGTGCCAGACACTTTTATTGTCGCCGTTGCGAAAACCATGCAGCTAGCCAACTGGCATACCTACCAAGTACTGACAAAGCGGTCGGACCGAATGGTGCGGTTGCTGAATTCCAAACTGAAGTTTGTCGCGGACCAGCAACACATCTGGTGGGGTGTGAGTGTCGAGGATCAGAAGTTTGGAATTCCAAGGAGCGAACTGCTACGGAAATCGGGTGCGGCAATGAAGTTCCTATCAGTCGAACCGTTACTTGAGGACTTAGGAAGAGTCAAATTGGCTGGAATCAACTGGGTAATTGTCGGTGGTGAAAGCGGTCCTGGAGCACGCAAACTAAATGAATCCTGGGTGCGTTCGTTGCGTGATCAATGTATTGCCGCTTCGGTGCCTTTCTTCTTCAAGCAGTGGGGCGGCGTTAGAAAGAACCAGACTGGTCGAGTCTTGGATGGGCAGACACATGATGAATTTCCCACCTACGTTCAGAACAAAAATTCATACACAGATGCTGAACGGAAAACTCTAGTCACTGGGATTTCCGACTCGTTTACGAATGCCTGCGACATGCCTGAAATGGTCTAAGTGGAAAAATGACGCACAGAGCAGGCGATGAATTCTTCGAACATAAACGACTCTGGTCGTTGCGAAAAGACGAGATCCTGGGTTGTTACCTTGCTGCGTACCTGCCCAAGATAATGATGCTGCGAAAACCGGTACTCATCGTAGATGCTTTTGCAGGGCCCGGTCGATTCAGAGATGGCGAGGCCGGATCGCCGCGCATTATCTGCCGTTGCGTTCGGGAAACCCAGGACAAGAACCTGACCGCTCCTCAGCCTGTATCTGTATGGTGCATTGAGAGGATCACGACCTTACACAGTCAGCTTGTTTCTAATATCGAAGAGTTCGAATTTGCCCATGCTCGAAATGGCGCATTCGGTGATTTTGCCTCGGAGATTGCTGCTCAAACCCGGACCTCAAGTGTCTTTCTATACGTCGACCCTTTTACTGTAGAAGGATTGGTATGGTCTGAACTCAATCGGATCTTCGCTGGTCTGGGTGAAGGCAACAGCGTGGAAATCCTGCTCAACTTGAATTCGCCAAGTTTCGTACGTAGAGGACTAGCGCTCTTAAAGTCAAAGGTTACTGCCATCGATGACGACGAGACTCCGGTAGATGCCGACAACCAAGTAGACGCAACATTTGATGCGTTAGATGCAGTCGCGGGAGGTAGGTGGTGGCAAGAATTACTCACTTCCAGCATCAATTATCCTGCGATGGTCCAAGAATTTGTACATGAGTATTGCAAGCGACTGTCCTCACGATTCAGTGAGGTAGTAAGCCACGCTGTAAAGGCTAAACCTCACCATCAAGTTCCGAAGTATCACTTGGTATTTGGCACCAGACACCTCGACGGGCTGACCTTGATGAACGATGAAATGGTGAAGAGTCGGCGCAAACTCGCGGATATTGCAAGGGACCTAAAACAACCAACTTTATTTGAAACCCGTTCGGAAGAGTTGGTGCCGGATGTCGACAGGCTTCCAGCAATTATTCTTGAACTGGCTAAGAACCAAATCAAACGAAAGCTGTTGATTGCACAGGTGATAAAGGGGAATTTTTGCGAGTTCCATCGTACAGAGATTCGAGGCAGTATCGAGAGCCTGCTTCAATCAAAACGGCTCATTTCAGAAACTGGCAAATCGCGAATCAACGATGATGTCAACGTCTGGACCGCGAACTAGTCGCAGAAAAAGTCACGCAAAAAGAAAGAACAAGCACAATTTCCAAATAAGCATCTGCTCGCGATGCATTCCGACTCTGATGGCAAGTCAAGCGTCTTGCCGTATTCCGGCCCGACTGCGGTCGATGTTCGTGCCTCAGGACGAACCGTCCTGGTGCGTCGGGACACGCCCTCCTGTGCGCGCTGGCTAGTAGTTCCCGTCATCATTAATTGACTGCTAGTGGCCCTTGCGAATCGTACCTGGATGGTCAACGTACCAATCAACGTCAACCCGATTCCCACCTTCCACTGATTACACCACTTGCGAGAGAGCAGCGTTGACATTCGCTGCATGCTAACCGCTCTACGACTAGGCAATGCGTTCGAAAATTCATCTGCGAGCGATGCCAATGATGCGGATCTCACTTTTGGATATAATGTCGCAACGCTAGCCACTCAGTAGAGGAGTCAGAATGTCCGATACAGTCGAAAAAAGACTCGCGAAAGTCGAGCGAGATTTGGCGATTCTGAAGACCAAAATACCCACTGACCGGTCGAACTGGATAGCCGATATCTCTGGTATGTTCAAAGATGATCCGGATTTTGATGAAATTGTGCGTTTGGGAAAGGAAATGCGCGATGCAGAACAGCCCGAAGAGGATTAGCTAAATGTACGTACTGGACTGAGACCACTTCAGCGTTCTGCAGCGCCAGTCCGGTACGGAATTCGAGAATCTCGCCAAGAGATGTTCCGCGCTGAATCCGACAGATTTTTTCCTGACGATCGTTTCCTTCCACGAGCAATTCAATGGTTGGACGAAATTTATCGCGCGAGCGAAGGATTCTCGCTCATTGATGCGTGGCTACACCGAGCTCGAACGGGTGATCGAGGGGTTTGCGAAAGCACAAGTACTGCCGTTCAGTACAGCCTCGGCGGAGGTTTATGATGACCTCAGAAAACGGCGGGTCCGAGTGGGAGCGATGGATCTTCGAATCGCTGCCATCGTGATCGCCAATCAGATGACTTTGCTGACTCGCAACACGGTCGATTTCGAGCGTGTACCGAATTTGGCTTTCGAAGACTGGACTAATCCCAAAGGCGACTAGATCGTCGTATGATCTCCAGCAACGTGTGTCTTAGGAATTCGTGTTGCTGTCAGATTGACCGCTCAAGTGTGCGGGGTCACAAAGCCTAGGCATCGAGTATTACTCCCGTCGGTTTGTCCAGCCTCAGCAAGCTAAACTCCTGGGCCTGAGATCTCCGCATCGTGCGGCACTACGCAGCAATGTAGCTGCATACCTCAATATGAATATGCTCTCCGGACAAGCGCCACTCAAGCCTGGGACGGGCATTCTCGTTCCGCTCCACGGCAAGCCCAAGGTGCCTGTTCTAGGCGAAGGATGCGGCAGCCGTACACGCGGGAGTAGCATCGACCGGTTTTTTATTGTCGTCTTTCGCTCCGCGAAAGAATGATATAACGCTACTTTCGCGGAGCGAAAGGCGACACTCATTTTTCGCTCGATGCTAAGATGATCAATGCGAGAACTGAAATGCGAATAGATCCGCGTCGCGCAGTTCGATGCGCATCCGTACTGGCTTACCCTGAAACGAACTTACGTCGACGTTCGACTTCCACGAAACTTTGCGGTCCAGCGAATCTCCAAAGATCTCGTCGCATTCGTCCAGCGTGAAACCCGCAACAGGCTGGCCAGCGGCGGTTTGCAGCTCGACGCGAAGCGTTCCGGCGGCTGAGGACGAGAAATTGAGGCTCAGTTGTTTTCCAGTGAACGTGAATGGTTTCGTTAACAGTTCGCCGCCTGACATGGGTGCGTGGATCGAAACGAACCCATCCATGCGCAGACTGTATCGGCGCAATAAACTGCTGTTTCCGGTCCAGTAGCTTTCTGTCGAATACAGCGAAAGTTCGCTGGGAGCACCGTCCAACGGTGATTTCGTTTCGACCAAATGCCAACCGATGTACTGGTCGCCATAGTGCCACTTGCCGACTCGCTCGATTCCCGGACGCAGAAACGCTTCGTGCCAGCGATTGAAGTTGACGCCATCGCGACTGGACATGAACAGGCCCTCGGTGATGGCTGTACCGTATCTCTGGTTGGCGGAGGAACGTGCCTGGCGATGTTCCAATTCGGGCAGAGAGCGCATCGATTCGGACCAACCGCGGTCGACATAGCGCGTGGGAAAGCCGACGAGGATATGCGGCGCGCGATGATAGGGTTTGATTTGATTGGTGTACAGTTGTTCGCTCGGAACGTCCGGATACGACAGATCCCGTTGATCGACCCAGTTTAGAAAATCTTTTGACCTGGCCGTGCGAATCGCGCGATGACCCGAAGGTTTCCAATTCTTATCGTCGATGATTCCCGCGGTGAAGTATCGCCAGTAGGCTCGATACTCTCCACGCGCGGCGTCCCAAAATGCTAAGTTTTGTGAATCGAAAGCACCGTCGGTAATGACCGGTTTGTCGCTGATCGGTGACCACCGCAATCCGTCCGCGGACTGAAACGCCAGCAGGCCGCGCGGTTTGCTGGAATGGACGATCGCCTTGTAGCGAGCATTTGCGCCAGCGGCGGGGTTTTCGTCGCGGAACACTGCCGTATGTCCCGGATCGGCGTTGACTTCCGCGAACATGCCAGGCGCCATGACGATGTTATTCAACTTGGATCCGTTGAATTCGACCAAGCCCAATTCGGGTTTCGTCCAGCGAATGCCATCGCGGCTTTCGGCATAACACAGAAACAGTGGATGTGAATCCGACTTGAGTTTGCCACCGGATACGTCCAGATGCCAAGCTTTGTAATACATTCGGTACAGATCGCCGTCTTGAAATATACTGTGATAACCACAGCCTGAACCTTCCCACGGAGCATCGTGCGTTATCGAGATCTCTTGCGGTTGAGGAGCGTGCAGCCGCTGTTCGGCTCGTCCCGACAGGCGATCGACCAGCACTTTGTCGACGAACAACTCGCGCCGCGATCCAAGATTGATCGGCGCATCTGACTGCGCTGCGGCGGTTGTGAATGGCATAGTTGTGAATGGAATAACAGCCATCGCGACCGCATACCGATTTGACATCATCCAAATTGCGAAATCCGAAATCCGAAATCCGAAACAAATCCAAAGGTCGAATATCAAAAACACTCCTGAGGCATGGCGATTTTGCACATGTTTTGGGTTTTGAATTTGGAATTTGTTTCGGATTTCGGATTTGGTGCTTCGGGTTTCCATGGGGCACTTTCGGTAAGTTGATTGATGAGCGTTACGACTTGAATGACATTCGATTGGTGTGTAGCGGACTAATCATATCGTGGTCAAGCCGCAACGATTGTAGAGCATCTTGTCCTCAAGTGCTCATGGGCCGAAAAGCGGGACACGAGTTGGCACCCGACGCTTTACTCCAATGTGTCGCAAACGCACGAACATTCGGGATGAGCTGTTCACCAATCACGCCGGTGCAACATCAAACTCGGCACTAATGATATAGTATCTCAGCGAAAGAACGATTTAACGCTACTTTCGCGGAGCGAAAGGCGACACTCGATGCTATGGGCGCGCTCATCAATAAGTTACCGATTTGACATCATCCAAAATGCGAAATCCGAAGCACGAAATCCGAAATCCGAAACAAGTCCAAAGCTCGAATATCAATAACACTCGTGAGGCTTGGCGATTTTGCACTTGTTTTGAATTTTGAACTTTGAATTTTGAATTTGTTTCGAATTTCGGATTTCGGATTTGGTGCTTCGGATTTGGTGCTTCGAATTTCCATGGGGGCAGTTATGCTAAGGCGGCGCACGTTTCTAGTCGCGTCGAGTTGTGGATTGGCCGGGGTAACAAGCGGACTTGTGAATCTCGCCGCGTGTGCGACTGAGGGGACGACCGTCGGCGAACCGACTGATCCACCGTCTTTCCACCATGCCGGTGTAGTTGCCTCGTGGCAGAAATACGCCGGCAAGCTCACGTTCGGCCGCGGCCAGACTATAGCCCTCGTCGATGACGGCTGCAAAATGTCGATGCCCGAATGGACCGCCGTGGTTGCCGGTGTTCCGAAAGTCCGCGTCGCGTACGACAGCGTCGACGGAGACGACGATCCAAAGCACGAGGGCCGCGGCTATCACGGTTCGACGATCGGCATTCCGTCATCGCTGAATTACAACGGCAAATGGGGCGTGGCCTACAACAACCAGGTCGCCGTGATCCGCGCGCTCGAATGCTGCCACTGCAACGTCAAGGATCACGAATCTCTGGCGAAGGGACTTGCATGGGTCGCTGCGAATCATGAGAAGTTCGGCATCACAACGGTAAATCTCGCCCCGGTCGACGATTTAGAGCACGGCCATCCGATCCCAACCAACATCGATGCGCCTCTGAAAGAGCTGCGCAAACTGGGCATCTGGGTCAGCGCCCCGGCCGGCAATCATGCTTTCACAAAAGGCATCTCGTGGCCTAGTTGCCAGCCAAACTGCGTCGCAGTCGGTGCCGTGACTACCGGTAAAGACAAAGTCTATCTCGACCGTAGTGCCAAGATCGAACTCGTCGTCCCTGCTGCGGCGACGTCGTCGTCAAACGCTATCGTCTGCGGGGCAGCGATGCTGCTGCGCGAGGCGATCGAGGTCAACCAATACGATTGGACTCGCGACGGTCAGACGCTGCCGGAAGCTATACTCAAAGTCATGCAACAAACTGGCGTCGAAGTGCGCGATGCAGGATCGGGTCTGACATTTCGCCGACTAGATTTGGTCAAGGCTTTGGATCACGTATTTCAGCAGCCCCGCAACAAAACCGAATAGCCGTAAACCGAATAGCCGGACTTTCGAGCAGAGTGTGATCGTGATACTGTTTGAAAGGCTCCCAAAAAAAATCAATTCGACGACTAAGCGTCGACCGGTTTTTTATTGTCGACTTTCGCTCCGCGAAAGAACTATGTAACGCTACTTTCGCGGAGCGAAAGGCGACACTCATTTTTCGCCCGATGTAAACACTGCAGGAGATGTAACTGATGTTCAGGCTTGTGCTCACCGCTTGTTTGATACTGTTCGCCAGCACCGGCAAAACAATGAAAGCGGCCGATCCGGTGCGGTTCACTGAATTGCTGATCGCTGACAAATACGGATACACGTTTGGGAGTGCGGCCGCCGATCTAGATGGGGACGGCGATCTGGATCTCACGAATGTCGACATCGTCGGCAAGTCGCCCAGTGCCGCTTCGCTGTTCTGGTTTCGAAATGACGGAAGCGGCAACCTTCAGCGTCATGTGATTCACGACGGAGAAGACGGGTGGTTGGAACGGCATGCCATCGGAGATTTGTCGGGAGACAAGCTGCCTGATGTGGCGGTCGTCAGTAATCGTGACGGACTGTTGTTGTGGTTTGAACACCCGGGGCGCGATCTCACTGTGAAGTGGAAGCGCCGCGTGATCTCTAACGAATGCAAGCATGCCTATGACGTAGTGATGGCCGATCTTGACGGCGATGGTGATCTCGATGCAGCGACCGCGGGTTACGTCAGCCACACGGCGTATTGGTTTGAGAATCCAGGCAAGGCAAGCTGGGAACGCAACTGGCCCCGGCACGTGCTGGCGGATAAACTCACGGAGAACCGGACCATGCGCGTGGGAGACTTCAATGGTGACGGAAAACCGGACTTGCTGGTCGCCTCCGTCGGAGCGTCCTATGCCGTTGTCGGTCCGGAGGGGAAACCTGAAGGTCATGGCGCGGTGGTTGCTTGGCTCGAGAACGCCAAGGATCCGAAACAACCCTGGCCCAGACATGTGATCGATAATGCATCTCGCGGCGCGATTCACGGGCATCCGGTCGATCTAGATCGAGACGGTGATTTGGATGTGGTTATGGCGTTCGGCATGCGCGCGGAACATATTCCGGAAATGCAACATCAAGTCGTCTGGTATGAGAACCTCAGTTCGCTTGGCGAGTCGCGAAAATGGCAACGGCACGTTATCGCAGACTTTCCGTGTGCCTTTGAAGCAATCGCCGTCGATCTCGACGGTGATGGCGACCTCGACGTCGCCGCGACCAGTTGGTCTAAGGGAGACCGAGTCGCCTGGTTTGAGAATTCGGGCGA
>SYJV01000517.1 GCA_005798335.1 Planctomycetaceae bacterium
AGTGAGAGCCTGGATTGACTGGTGCGTGGTTTCGGCACTCGCTTGCGCTTCGGGCTTGTATTGGTAAATTCCTATCTGCCGCTCGCCTTAATACAACCCAGATGCGCAAGCGAGTGCGTGCAGGTTACGGCACTCGCTTGCACGTCGGGGCTCGTATGACATCACAGCCCTTTCCTATTCTACTCATTTCATCGGTTTTTTTCCTAGCATTAGTAGGCGGAAAATCATGCTTGTGCTTTTGACGTCGCAATCGCAGCAAAGTTGCGGATTATTCCGTCGATCGAATAATTTCGCCTGGGGTTGACGCTAGCGTTCAATTATTCGTACACAGCTAGTTGGACGCAAGAATGTCAGAATTCGTGGAAGCAGTAAAAATGGACAGTCTGTTTTTCTCAGTCGGTGAGCCAAGTGGCGATCTCCATGCAGCTAACTTGATAGGTGGGCTACGACGGCTCTGCGGAAATCTAGAAATGCGCGGCTTTGGAGGTCAGCGCATGCGGCAAGCAGGTTGTCACATCGATTTTGACATGACCAGTTTAGCCGTCGTCGGTGTGGTGGAAGTCCTCCCGAAACTGAAACAGTTCTTTCAACTCGCCGACTATGCTTCGGAGGTTTTCAGCGCTGCAAAACCCAGCGGAGTCGTCGTGGTAGATTTCCCGGGCTTCAATTGGCACATTGCCAAACGAGCCAAGCAAGCGGGAATTCCAGTTTTCTATTACCTGCCGCCACAGATGTGGGCCTGGGGCGGCTGGCGCGTGGCCAAGATGAGAAGGTACGTGGATCGCGTTCTGTGTAATTTGCCATTCGAGCCGGATTGGTATGCACAGCGCGGAATGACGGTCGATTACGTGGGGCATCCGTTCTTTGACGAAATCTCCAACCGTTCCCTCGATCAGAGATTTATCGTCCAGTGGCGCCAATACGACGGCCTCCAGGTTGTCGTGCTACCAGGATCGCGGTGGGGTGAAGTACATTCGATCTGGCCAATGCAGTTAGCCGCAATTCGTGAACTCGCCTCGCGGCATCCTTCCGTACGCTTTCTGGTTGCGGCCCACCGAGATCAAGCGTGCCTTTGGTGCCAACGTCAACTCTCGCCAAGCGATCGAAAACTGAACATCGAGTTTTTTGTAGGTCGCACCAGCGAACTGATCGAAGTGGCCAATTGCTCGCTGATGAAATCCGGCTCGACAAGTTTGGAGATGATGGCTCGTGGCAAGCCTTCAGTGGTCCTATATCATATGAGCTTGGCGTCCTTTGCGTTGACTCGCTGGATGACGAAAACAAAAAGTATCACACTGCCGAACCTGATCGCTGGCGAGACAATCATCCCAGAATATCTCGCAGTTGGAACCACTCGTCGCACCACACAACAAGTCGTCGAAGCGATGGATCGATTATTGAGCGATCCCGATGCCAGAGCCAGCCAAAAATTCAAGCTGCTGTCGCTGGCCAGTAAATGCGCACAACCTGGCGCCAGCCTCAATGCGGCAGCAGTGATTGCCGAGCACTTAGGTCTCCAGACGTCAACTCACCGCGCATTGGCAGCATAGTGCCGCGATTCGATCGGATTCGTTGAGCTTCGACTCGCCGATCAGAGTTTCGAGTCGTCGTTCGCGGATGCCTGCGGCCCTGATTTCGACAGTAGAATGCGAACGACCCTCGCGAAGCTCTGAAGATGTGGAATTAGGCGTTCCGGGGACAACTCACTGAGAATCTCGAAGGATCGCTTCCCTTTCTCGTAGCGATTCTTGCAGTTCCGAGTAGCATGTGCAAGTGCGGATTGCACCGAGTGCCGGTCGCGTGATTCCATAGCATGCTGCGATGGTAGAGCACTTTCTTGGAGACTTGCACCGTAGTGTGACTGTAGAGCCTGCCTATCGGTTGCAATCCATGACTCCATGCAGGTTGTCATCAACAAGACCTGTTCGTTGGTTGCATCTTGGGGGCTCTCCCAACTGTCACGAGCCGTGAGGTGCTCCCACGTTTTTTCGACATCGCTAATTGGATCTTCGCTGTCAATGAGTAAAGCCACAAATTGGCTAGCCTGTGATTTTTTATGACCGACCTGGAACATCCTAAATGCGTTGCCGCGGCTGCCACAGACTTTTAGGCTTGGAGAGCGATCCAGACTGAGTTTTGAGATTAACTTATGGAAGCCTTCACGACATCTTAACTGAAGGTACTTTGAATCCGGCCCTGTTGCACCTCCTTCGATGAAAATGGTAACACTTACCATCGCGTGCCTCCCACGAAGCCACGAGTCCAAAGTTCGCCTAATCGATACGACTCTAAATAAGACTTTAGCTCATCGTTCGCTTGCAGTCGTTTGGCATGGGTCCTGCCGTCCAGCTTTTCGACTACGACAACTGCCTCTGGACATTCCGTCATTGCATCGACGAGAATGTCGGAATGTGTCGTGACGACCAACTGCGTTCTTTCGGATGCTTCGATCATCAGGGCCGCAATCTTTGGTAGCATGTCTGGATGCAAGCCCAGTTCTGGCTCTTCGATGCAGACCAGCGATGCGGGATTTGGATCGCAGAGTATCGCCAACAAACAAAGATATCGAAGCGTTCCATCAGACAAACGACTCGCAGGAATAATAAAATCACCCTCAGTGAGAAAGACTTCTACAGTCCCTCCTTTGATTTGAACGTCGAAGTCATCCA
This sequence comes from Planctomycetaceae bacterium, assembly GCA_005798335.1. GTDB lineage: Bacteria > Planctomycetota > Planctomycetia > Pirellulales > Pirellulaceae > Aureliella. The sequence goes on from SYJV01000517.1 coordinate 2,670, forward strand.
ATCCATCGTAGAGGTCTTGCAGATGTTCGTTGATCTTCCGCTTGGCTGAGGGCTTACCACGCAGATGATTTAGGAACAGCCCTAAATTCGAGAAGTCTTCTTCCAAGCGACCGCTCGGAAGATCGGCAGATTGTGGACTACGAAAGACAGAAGTTCGACCAAAGGACCATTCTCGGTACAGACGAACATCGGCATATGCGGCAGCCAGGTAAGATAATTCTGGAAACGTCTCTGGGTCCTTGAACTGCGAGAGAATGGACTCATCGATTGCAACATCCTGGCGCTGCAATTGTCGATTGGCACCATCACCTTGAACAGAAAGAACCGGTCGGCCATTGGCAAAGTGATAGAAGAACAATGGCTCCAAATGGCCGCTGTCTGGGCACTGATTCTCAATGGACTCGTCATTCAATTCAAATCGCGAGCTGGTCTCGGTAAACGCTATTAAGTGTCGAAGTGGCTGAGTCGGCGCGCGTTTGCGAGGGCCCGGTGGGTTCTCCACAACGGCTTCGATTATTGCCTGGTGTCTTTCGCCTCCTTTCCAAATCCACTCACTGACGCCACTTCCACCAACACCACGCATGGGTGCTGTTAGCTTACTTGCCGATGAACGTAACAATCCAATTGATTCAACTAAGTTCGACTTGCCCGAGCCGTTTGGGCCGATCAATACATTCAGCGGCTTCATTTCTATTGGAGGCGTTTCAGGGCCAAACGATAAGATGCCTCTAAGGGTAAGTTCGCGAATTAGCATTGTTATTGTCTCGCCGAAAGATCACTCGCTTCTATCGATATCTCAATTTCATGAACATCGTAGTGTTTCCGAGTCGTGAAAAGTTGTACGCTCAAGGAATCTAATTGGACAGCGCCATTTTGTGTGCAAGGCATGGCTTTTCGCCCTAGCCATTTCGTCGTTTAACCCCAATACCGTTCAACGAACGTGGGATAAGCTTCCAGCTTGTCAATATCTTGTGCACGCAAGGGTGAAACTCCGCTACAGGTTGACAAGCTGGAAGCTTATCCCACGTTC
>SYJV01000518.1 GCA_005798335.1 Planctomycetaceae bacterium
AAATATGGATTCGATGATCAACCACTACACCGCCAACAAGAAAGTGCGCAACGACGACGCATATTCACCCGGTGGGCACATCGGATTGCGGCCAGATCGAGCCACTTTGGCCTATTGCCATCGTGCTCGCGAAGCTTTCAAAGGCGTACCGGTAATCGCAGGAGGTGTCGAAGCGTCATTGCGCAGGCTGGCCCATTACGATTACTGGAGCGACAAAGTTCGACGCAGCATTTTGTTAGACAGCAAAGCTGATCTGGTGGTCTTCGGCATGGGCGAAAATCCGATCGTCGAAATTGCACAGCGATTGGCTGCTGGCGAATCTGTGAAACATTTGCGAGATATGCGGGGCGTCGCGTATGCGCTCGGTGCGTCGGAAACTCCTCCCGAACCTGCGTTGGTCTTACCTAGCTATGAACAGGTCTCCACCGACAAGCTTGCTTTTTCCGAAGCCACGCGACTGATTCATCAAGAAACCAATCCTTACAATGCCAAGCGACTGGTCCAGTGGCATTCCGGGCAAGCGATCGTCGTTAATCCTCCGCAGTTGCCGATCAGCGAAGCGGCCATGGACCGAATTTACGGATTACCTTACACACGCCGCCCACATCCTATTTACCAGGAACCGATTCCCGCATACGAGATGATCAAGGACTCGATCACCATCATGCGAGGCTGTTTCGGCGGATGTACGTTTTGTTCGATCACCGCTCATCAAGGCCGTACGATTCAATCGCGCAGCCAACAGAGCATTATCGGTGAAATCAAGAACCTCGCCCAGGACGAATCATTCAAAGGTACGGTCAGTGATATCGGTGGTCCGACCGCAAACATGTACCAGATGAACTGCTCGCGCCCCGAAGTTGAAGCCATTTGCAAACGGCAATCGTGCGTGCATCCGAAGATCTGCAAATTGCTGGGCGTCGATCATGGTCCAGTGATCGAATTAATGCGAGCCGCTCGGCAAGTCGAAGGAGTCAAGAAAGTGCTGGTCGCGAGCGGCATTCGGATGGACTTGGCTCGCCAATCACCTCAGTACATTCGCGAACTGACTCGTCATCATGTAGGCGGCCATCTCAAGGTTGCACCCGAGCATGTCGATCCGGATGTGCTTTTCAAAATGCGCAAACCATCCAATGACGACTTCGAAGTATTTGCCGAAGAATTTCAAAAAGAATCTCAAGCAGCTAACAAGAAACAGTTTTTGGTTCCGTACTTTATCGCCAGCCATCCCGGCAGCGACCTAGATGCCATGATCAATCTGGCAGTTTTCCTCAAGCAAAATGGATATCGTCCCGATCAAGTGCAGGATTTTATTCCCGCACCGCTCGATGTCGCCACGGCCATGTATTACACCGGTATCGATCCGTTTACCAAGCAACCGGTTTTTATCGCCAAGGGCTTGCGCGATCGAAAACTGCAACGCGCTTTGATGCAATTCTTTAAACCCGAGAATTACTTCGAAGTGCTCGACGCGCTGCGCCAAGCAGGTCGAACCGACTTGATCGGCGACGATTGCGATTCGCTCATTCCAAATCAGCCTCCCAAACAAGCTGTCCTCAAGCGCCGCAGCGATGCAAACGCCCGCTTTCGTGGCGAGTTCGTGCACACCATCCCCAATCCCGCCAACGAAGCGCAACCCAAAAAAGGCGCCAAGAAAGAGCGTCGCAACCGTGACAGCAAAGGATACCGACCCGGACGCAAAGGAGCACAATAGCCGGAGAGTTTTTCGATGTTGCGCTAGAGCGAGAGAAAGGCCTAGAAGCGTGGAAAGTTATGTCGCGCCAATTGTTGACCCCTGAACAACGGCGTGCATTCGCTTTTACGAATCGATCGAGCATTACAGCTATGATCCAGACGAGAGCGGCAGATAGTTTCTTACCAAGACAAGCCCGCAGCGCAAGCGAGTGTATGCCAGGATTGACGCACTCGCTTGCGCATCGGGCTTGTATTCGCTGAGGCCTTGGTAAATTCCCATCTGCCGCTCGCCTAACGAGAGAGAGCTGGCAACAGTGTAATCTAGCCCGAGTGAGAAATCTCCTGATTGGCCAGAGCACGTGAGTGGCTGAATCGATCGATCCAGGATGAACACCTCTCATGTCTTGGCATCTCAAGAAACTGCATGTTCCGTCGACTCAAGTCACATAACTCTCATAGCCACTTCAGTATTTTTCCCGCTACAATAAGGCCCGCTGGGCAACGGCTTGTTTGAACAACTCGATGCACCCCGAGTCGCGGATCGGGCATTTCCGAAAATCGGTATTATGTTGAGGAGAGCGCTTAGTTGGCGGCATTCGCGGGTCACGCTTTTTGCGAAAGGTAGCCGAATGAAAGTGTATCCTGACAACTGGCGGGAACGCGTGTTTACTTCCGTGGTGATCGCCGCCTGCATGGCCGCCGCCATGTATTTGGCTACGGCGGCCGGCATCCAATATGGGTTCTGGTCTGTCATGTTCGCGACGGTCATGGCGATTATCATCGGGAACGTAGTCGGACGCTGGCTGTTCCGTCCGTCCGGCGGTTCGCTGGATAATCCGCCCCGTGATTGATCTGGCCTACGGATCGCAATTTAGGTTACCCTCCGCAACTCATCCATCATCGCAACGCCGAGGTTCATCTCAACTTTGACCGACACTTATCATTCGAACTTCAGAAAATCCGAAAGGAAGTGAACGATGCAAATTCCCGAACCCACTCTCGAACACAAATGGCTACTCCGGCTTTTAGGTGACTGGAATTTAGAGTCCGAATGCATGATGGGACCGGACCAGCCGCCGTCGAAATCGATGGGGAAGCAGTCGACACGGTCACTGGGATCGTTCTGGACGCTGGGCGAAATGGAGAACGATGGCCCCGATGGCCAACCGTTTCGATCCCTGATGACGCTCGGATTCGATCCTGTCAAACAACGCTTTGTCGGGACGTTTGTCTCCGCGTGCATGACTCATATGTGGCCGTATGACGGTCAACTGGATGCGGCTCGCAACGTGCTGACGCTCGATTCGGAAGGTCCAAGCTTCGCGGATGACGGGACGATGGCGAAGTATCACGACATCATCGAGATCATCGACCAGGACCATTACTTGCTGACGTCGAAGTTTCAAAGTCCGGATGGCACATGGACTCAGTTCATGAGTGCAAGGTACACGCGCGTAACCGACAAGGCATAGCCACGTGACGCCTCAAAAAATCAAGCCGTTTTTGTGGTACGACCACTCCGCCGAACAGGCGGCGGAATTTTATTGTTCGCTCTTCAAGGACTCGCGCATTCGCCACGTCACTCGGTATCCCGAAGGTGGCATGGCTCCAGCGGGCTCGGTGATGACGGTTGAATTCACGCTCGCTGGCATTGAGATTGTTGCGCTTAATGGCGGTCCGATGTACAAGCTCACCGATGCGTTCTCCCTGTCGGTCGATTGCGGAGATCAAGCCGAGGTCGATTTCCTGTGGGGCAAGCTGCTCGCCGACGGTGGCTCGCCATCCATGTGTGGCTGGCTCAAGGATCGCTGGGGATTGTCCTGGCAGATCGTCCCGTGTATCCTGCTGTCACTGCTCACAAGTCCCGATCCGCAAGTTGCCCAACGCGTTACAGCCGCGATGCTTCAGATGGTCAAGCTCGATATCGCGACACTCGAGCGCGCGGCAGCGGGTGGCTAATCCAAGATTCTCCCGTTCAAACGAACCAAGGGATTCACATGCCCACCAAAACGCAAATTATCGTTGGCCGCGTTCTAACGGGACTCTTGGGTCTGTTTCTGATTGGAGCCAGCGGGACCCTGTTCAGTGCCCTTTAAGCGATTGCGCAGCGCGGGGAATGACACTTGATCCAATGGATAGTAGCGGCACGGCGCCAGCCGTCCGGTTTTGCTGAGGTTTCGAGCGCTTCACCGGTCGGCTCCCACCCGTTCTGCTAGCAGGATAAGTGCCTTTCGCGTCTCGGCTTCGCGCGTATACTTGTTGGGAAGACTATTCGATCGTCGGTGTTCTCGATCTATTGAACCATGCAAGGCTTTGCGCGATCTCGTGGGTCGATTGCTTGTGCGATCGTTGGATGAATTAATTATTGCTAGTCGACCGGTGGTTTAGACCCAATACCGTTCAACGAACGTGGGATAAGCTTCCAGCTTGTCAACCTGTAGCGGAGTTTCGCCATTGCTTGCACAAGATATTGACAAGCTGGAAGCTTATCCCACGTTCGTTGAACGGTATTGGGTTTAGAGCAACTGCCAGCGGTTATTGAAATCCCGCCATCGCTAGCCTTTTCCAATGCGAGAGAATTTTGAAGACGATCGATTATCTCAATCCAACTATCCCCATCGGACTTGAACGAGTGCGCATTCCGATTCTCGCAGCGACCGATGAATCGATCGAGGGTTATGGTGTTCTTTTCGATGACCCCAGTGAAATAGACATTGAGATCGTGCGTTGGCCTGCTCAAGGTTGGCGTCCCGTGGACCTGGACAGCGGAGATGAAGCTGGTACGAAGGAAGGTATCTTTCGTAGTCAGTGGCAAGGGGACATACTTTACGGACACAACGAAGCGGTTGGAGGTCACTACATCCTGGGCTACGGCTGCGAACCGTCTGAGGCGCGCGAGGACCACAATCGCGCTCCTGAATGTGTGCTGTTATGGCACGCCAACTACCATCCAGATGGAGGGCAGATGTTCTTTCCGCTGGACAAACGTCCATTCGTCATACCGCTGGCGTTGCCCGGGGACGACATTCGCCCGGACTCATTCGTATGTTTCTATTGTCGCGGAGATCGAGGTCTGTACATTCATCCAAATGTGTGGCACGACGGCATATTCACGTGCGAGGGATCTCAGCGATTTCTTGACCGTCAAGGTGCCGTGCATGCTCGCATTTCTGTGAACTTTCCCGAAGAATTCAAGTGCTTGGTTGAAGCACCTTTGACGTTAGTTTAAAAAGGGATGACAACAATGTCGCCGAAAGACGTCGTCGAGAAAATAATGCGCGTGTACATCGAGAAGGGACATCGACATTACGGTGAGAATGTTACTGAACTCGAACACGCTTTGCAGGCCGCAGAGTTTGCAGTGCAGGCGGGGGAGCCTGATAATTTGGTGTTATCTTGTTTGTTACACGACTACGGACACCTTCTGCACGACATGGGCGAAGAGATCGCCGAGCAGGGTATCGACGCGTGCCACGAGGAATTGGGAGCGAAGCTGCTATCAAAACATTTCCCTAAAGAGATAGTAGAACCAACTCGATTACATGTAGCTGCGAAACGCTATTTGTGTTGGAAGGACCCGGAGTATTTCGACGCGTTGTCGCGGGCTTCGCGTCAGAGTCTGCAAATACAGGGCGGCCCCATGAGCGACGCGGAGGCCAAAGAATTCGAGTCGAATCCGTATCACGAACTGGCAGTACGCGTGCGCCAGTACGACGACATGGGAAAAGTCGAAGGCATGGAGACTCGCGATATCAATTCCTATCGGGACCTCATGACACGTTACCTCACGTTGCAGAGTGCCTAGTTGAAGAGCCCCTGATTCGAAAGTGAGGGAGATTCTTTGCAGCTTTCAAATGACTCTGTGACACCCGAGCAATCTAGCTCGACCTGGATCTGTTGGACGATACTTGCTGCCTTCGGAACTTACTTTTGCATGTACGCGTTTCGCAAGCCATTCACGGCGGCGGCGTTTATCGATCCGGCTGATGGTGCTCAGTCGTTCAAGTCGATTCTGGTGATCTCCCAAGTTTTGGGTTACATGCTTTCGAAGTTCATTGGCATCAAAGTTGTTTCGGAAATGCCTCCCGAGCGACGCGCGATGTCGATATTATTCCTAATAGGCATCGCCGAAGTTGCGCTCATCTTGTTCGGGATCGTTCCACGACCGTGGAACGCGATCTGTATGTTCTTCAACGGACTACCGCTGGGAATGGTATTTGGCCTGGTGCTCGGATTCCTGGAAGGGCGATGCTTGACGGAGGCTCTGGCAGCCGCATTGTGTGCCAGCTTCATCGTGGCCGACGGGTTTACTAAGTCCGTTGGCACCTGGTTGTTGAACAGTGGAGTGAGCGAGCAGTGGATGCCGTCCGTGGCCGGTGCAATATTCCTGACTCCATTGCTGGTCTTCGTGTGGATGTTGGCTCGCACGCCAGCTCCCAGTCACAACGACAAGGCGGCGCGCAACGAGCGAAATCTGATGACGAGCAGCGATCGGATGGGATTTTTCCGTCGGCACGCTTGGCCGCTGTCCATGCTCACGCTGATGTATTTGTTGGTGACTGTCTTGCGCAGCTTTCGTGCCGACTTTGCCCCCGAGATTTGGAAAGCGCTGGGTGCCCAAACTCCTCCAAGCATATTTACGTATTCGGAGATCTTGGTAGCCGCTGGAATTATGTCGGTCAGTGCAGGTTTCGTTTTGGTGCGCGATAACCGACAAGCATTTTTCGCATCGCTGGTCGTATGTGCGATGGGATTCGTGTTGGTGGCAGTCGCATTGGTGGGGCAAACTCTAGGAGGTTGGCTGAGCCCGTTTGCGTTCATGGTGTTGGTCGGCCTGGGTTTGTACTTGCCTTACGTGGCAGTGCATACAACGATCTTCGAGCGACTACTGGCAATGACCCGGGACAAAGGCAACGTCGGGTTCCTGATGTACGTGGTCGACTCGGTCGGGTATCTTGGCTACGTAGCCGTCATGCTGATCAAGAACGGAGTGGATTGGTATTGGAAAAGTTCCACTGCAGGATCGACCAGCTCGCAGGGACTTCTGGATTTTTTTGCCGTGGCTTGTATGTTATCGTGCCTCGTTTCATGGCTAGCCATCTACATTTGCTACCGTTACTACGCCATGGCCGAAACCCGTGCGAAGTCAGTCGCTTGAACCTTAATCGATAGTGCAACTGACGAATGGCACTGTAGCAGATTTTTAATAAATTGGCGCAGCGTCGAAGACCGCAGGGCTGCTACGATGTATTTTACAAAATTTTTGCCGGAGCAAGGATACTGGGATTGTGGCGAAACCTTCCCTGTTGTTATGCCCTGCC
>SYJV01000519.1 GCA_005798335.1 Planctomycetaceae bacterium
GAGGATTGGGTTGAGCTTGGCTTTGCAATAAGTTCGAAAACTCAACCCAATCCTCGCCTAGCGGCTGCGGGTTAAACGATTTCGCTGCAACGGCTTGTTCTTTCCACTGCAAATGAAAGTGGCGCTGTCCATTTAGGTCGTTTGCTTACGCGGATCGGTCTGAGAAATAATGTCGGAGATTCCATGTTGATTGAAACCGCGATAACCATCCTGGCGCTGTAGAATTTCCAGGTGAGAGCCGATTGCGCCTTGCTCGCGAAATTTCTTGGCTTGTTCGATATCGATCCAACCGGCGCGCAAGGCGTTTTGAATCGCGTGCTCTTCGACCGGCCAACGCTGTCCACTGGTGAATGCTTGCCGCAGATACGGTAAGTCCGTAAACGGCTTCATGCTGGCAACTCCCAAGCTACCGAGCTGGCGCGTCGCTTCTTGGAAATCGAACTGGCATTCCAGGTGATGCATGCCTGCTTGCAAGAATGCTTCGCCATGGAGTGCGCACCACAATCCGACAGTGCCTCGTTCGGGTCGATCCTGCAAATCTGCGTGAGCGAAATCCCCCGCAACTTCCTCAGGCGCTAGGTCGACATCGGCGAACACAACCACGCCACTTGCAGATTGCTCCATCACCTGAGCGCCCCACCCCGCTTCACGCCCCGCGTAAAATCGTTCGCGGCAAGTAAACCCCATCAACTCTAATGTTCTGATCAGCGTCGGAAACGAATTTCTGCTAGAGCGGTAAGTATGATGATCGTGGTTGGCCCATCCGAGTCCCAAACGATCTTGACGCATTTTCTGCATCTGTCCAGCATCGTTGCGATATTGCCAGTACGCGCGTTCGGCAGCGAAGAAAAGATCGCAAGCTCGATCTCTGCCGAGTTGAGAGATGGCTTCGCTCAGTAACCCTTCGGCAAATCGAAAACCCTCGGCGGACGTAGCAAACTCGCGGTTTCGCAATCGAAAATTTTCGTCATGCCCCGCGAGCAACTGCTGGAGATCCGACGACACTTCGGTCGGTTGCCAGCCTTGATCACCATGCCTTTCTACGATCCACAATTCGGAATCGGCCGAGCACTCGACACACGCTCGTCGCAGAGCAGCGCCGGTATCGCCAAAGATCTTGCAGCGTCGGTCGATGCGGTGGGCTTGCAGGAAATCGACCACTGATTCAACTCGCACCGCCAACATCTGCTTGCCATACTCCCTGACCAGCAAAGGCAATTGTGCTTGCGGATGCCGATATACGCCAACTCCGCGGCTTGAGTCGAGCACATACCCGGCGGACTCTACGTCAGAGGCCGACGCGTCGGTGGAAAGTCGATCGATCCAGTCGACCAAATTCGTCCCAGTCTCCTGAAACATACGCGAGCGCAGTTTTGCAGCGGCCGGACTGAGATCGGTAAACTTCGCTACGGCGGAATCGACGATCAAAGCTGCTTGCGGATGGGGCGCCCAAGTTGGATTCTGCGTGGCAGTTGCCATAGATTCACTCGCTTCTACCAATCGACTGGACTATTTTCCCCCAACTCGACCAGCCGACGATATTGATCGTCGCAAAATCGGTCAGTCATTCCAGCAATGTAACAACCTGCGGCTTGTTCGACGCCTGTCACTTGGGCACGCTCCTGAAATCGTTCGGGCAGCGATTGCGGACATGCCATCAGTGCTCTAAACAGCGACTTGACACGTTTCGCAGCACGCTCGCGCACCTCAATTAGCTTTGGGTGGCGATAAACTCGCTCGAACAAATACTGTTCCAATTGAGATCGTTCGGAGCGCAACGGCAGTGACAGTTCAAAGCGTATTCCTAACTGCTGGACGCCAACATGGTCGAGCCGCTGGATATCGGGGACCACTTCTTGCGATTGCTCGATCAAGTCGGCAATTTGCACGTCGATCAATCCGTGCACGAGAGCTTGCCGAGCCGCAGCCGAACTGCTCGCAATTGGACTAGCTTGGTTCCAACGATACGCGCGTTGTACTAGGTCGAGCCCGTCGAGACTCTGCATGTCGAGCAACCCCAGCTTCAACGCATCATCGACATCGTGGGCATTGTAGGCGATTCCATCCGCCAGATCGACGATCTGCACTTCCAACAACGGCGATTGACCAACGTGAGTAATACGGAAATCCTGCCCGTCGAGTACCTCACGAGTTAAGTTCAATCCCGGAAATGGCGTGTAACGGATTTCTAGCTCTTCGACTAAAGTGAGCGCAAATCGATTGTGCGAAAACCCGCCCCATTGCGACAGGCAATCGTTCAGTGCCTCCTCGCCGCAATGACCGAAAGGCGGATGGCCAATGTCATGTAGCAACGCGAGCGCTTCGATCAAATCTTCGTTCAATCGCAACACGCGTCCGATCGTGCGGGCAATCGTGGAAACCTCGTGCGTATGCGTCAACCGCGTTCGATGATAGTCCCCCATATCCCCGGTAAAAACCTGCATCTTGCCGCTGAGGCGGCGCAGCGCGGCACTGTGCAGGACGCGGTCTCGGTCGCGCTGAAAGGGACCGCGGTAAGGATGAACCGGCTCGTCGTATCTACGGCCCGAAGATTCTCGCGAGAACATTGCGTACGATGCTAGCAACTGGCTCTCACGTTGATGCCATGCCGTACCGTTGCTAACCAGTGATGTCGCCATAGTGAATGCGGTTGCCGAAGTGCTCTCCTGGCCAATCGCGAATCCATCGCGTGTCATAATATCCACACATTCCCTGCACAAGTACTATCCGCCGACGAAAGCCAATTCCCATTCCGGCAACTGCTCGATTCAATCGAAGCGGAAAGATGGTCGCTTCCGCGAATCATTTAGCGAATTGTAAGGCCAAACTACCCTTCAAGCGAGCCCAAAAGTGTGTCCAAACTAACGAGCCACAAACGGAAGAGTTCGACCTTTTCGGTTGTCAATCCTCCCAGACCGACAACAAGTCGACTCGAACATTGGCGATCGCTTGCGGCTGGACACTTTCATGGTGCTTGCCGATCAATCGGTAGGTACCGTCCTGCAACATCCATTGTTCGGCGGTTTCTTCGTCGGGGTCGACAATCCAATATTCCTCGACCGTGGCTCGTCGATACATTTCGAATTTCAGGACCCGATCCTGTACGGGATTGGACTCCGACAAAATCTCGATGATCAGGTTTGGAATGCCGCGCACTTTCTTGGGCAAAATGATGCGTCTGCGATCGTTCATCACTACGAAAATGTCCGGCTGGACAATGTCGTGGGGAGCTAACTCGACATCGGTCGGAGCATTAAATACCCGCCCGAGTTTCGGCAGTTCGATTTGTGTATAGAGCTTGAATTGCAAGTGTCGCGATACAGTTTGGTGCCGAGTTGAGGGCGCTGGGCTCATATAATGGTCGCCATCGATGATTTCGTGCCGCTTGCCATCATCGGGAAAGC
>SYJV01000520.1 GCA_005798335.1 Planctomycetaceae bacterium
GCGGGGGGCAGCCAGTAATGGCGCCAGTAATGGCCGTCCCTACCGCGATAGCCGATTTGGTAACATAGGGGGTATGTGAATCATCTGACATCGTGTATTTTGGTGGCGTCACGATATTCTGATTTGAGGAGCCGATTATGCCACGTCCACCGCGCGCCGATGAAGGCGGCGTGTATGCGGGAGTGTATGGGGACACATACCTTTGAAGACGGGTACAGTTTCAGGGCGCTTTGGACACGGGACAAGGTGCCAGCCTACATCTCTTGGGAACATTGGGAGCAAAACCAACGAAAACTTCGGGAAAATAGCACGAAATTCGGTTTTGGTGTGTCCCGTGGCTCAACGCTGCTGGCCGGTCGAGTCGTGTGTGGTAAGTGTGGCGCTAGAATGTCGGTTCACTACCGCGATGGTATCCCGAGCTTTGATTGCACGAAAGCCAGCATGCAGTTTGGCGAACCTGTTTGTCAGACGTTCAACGGTCGTTGGCTTGAGCCGCTTGTCGCGGAACTCGTCCTGAAAGCGATGGAACCCACTGCTGTAGAAATGAGCCTGATAGCCGCAGAAGATATCGAACAAGATCGGGCGCGATTAGAGAAGCTCCATCAACAGACTGTCGAGCGCGCGAAGTACCAAGCGGACCTTGCTCGTCGTCGTTACGAAGAGGTCGATCCTAGCAATCGGTTGGTTGCGGCTGAACTTGAGAAACGATGGGAAGAGGCTCTTATATCACAACGCAAACGCGAAGAGGAGCTGAATCGTTTTGTGCATGAGCGGCCAAGCAAGCTGACACCTCAACAACGAGAGACGATCAAAGACTTGTCCAACAACTTCCGCGAACTTTGGAACAATGATGCAACGTCTGCCAAGGATCGCCAAGACCTCGTGCGGATTCTCTTTGATCAAATCGTTGTCCAAGTGATCGCTCAGTCCGAATGTCTGGCAGTCACGGTTCATTGGTCCGGAGGGTATATCAGCCAACATGAAACGCGTCGAACGGTTATGCGCTTCGATGACCTCAAAAACGGAGCGGAACTCCTCTCGCGAGCAACGGAACTTTACAACTCCGGCTGCCCACGAGCCGAGATGATTCGACAGTTGAACGCAGAAGGCTACCGATCTGCGCGACAAGATCAATTTACAGATACGAGCATCAACGCGTTGTTCCTGGTTCTCAGACGCAAGGGGATGATCGGCTCGAAACCGAATTCGATCGGGCCTTGGTGGCGGTCGAGAGCACTCTCACGTAAGCTTGGAATCAAACCCCCGACGCTCACTGGCTGGCGTCACCGAGGTTGGGTTCAGACGAAGCAGGTCGGCAGCCGATGGATATTCTGGGCTGATGCAGATGATTTGCCGCGACTGCAACAGCTTGCATCTTTTCCTGCAGGCGTTGAGAAACCCGATGATCTAACTCATCCGAAAAGCAAAATGCCGGAATTCTCCGTCAACGCATAGTGACGAACAAACAAAACAAGGAGGGTATTGTGGCTCAATCGTCAAGCACACCGCCACCGGCAGAAAGAATTGGCTGTTCCTAGGCAGCCTCGAGGCCGGCTACCGAGCCGCGATTCTGACCACGATTTGCTCGACGGCTCATCGGCATCACTTGGACGTGTACAGCTACATGAAGCAGGTCGCCGATCAACTGCTGGCCGGCAATCAAGACTACGCCTCATTGCGCGCCGAGAACTGGGCCGTGTCCCATCCCGAGCAGGTGCGTCAGTACCGAGTCGAAGAATCGCGTTACGCCGCCGACCGCAAGCAAACCCGCCGCGCCGCTCGCCGCCGCGACCAAGCCGCCCTCACTCGCCGTGCCTAGTCGCCAGCCAGCACTACCCCCTCCACTCAGCCCCATGGGCGCCATTGGCGCTCACAACATTTTTGCCATCGCGGCTCTCGAAATTCTTTGGTAACTATTGAAATGCACGGAGCAGATGGACGATGTCGAACGAAGTATCCTAGATTTGCGATTGCATGGATTTGCCGCACCAGAAATAGCCACGCAAATTGGGCTATCATCGGTGAATGTTTGTGTGCGCATGACTCGGCTGCGTCAGCGGTTGGCTGCAGCAGGTGTACTTGAAGATTGGTTATAATGTGTGGAAAAACCAATCAGTGGGTCATCGCGTAAGTGATGATGTTGATACCCATGGGGTACGAAAAGGGAACGGAGTACTTGGCAAAGTAGTCTTCATTGGCGCCTTCCCGTTCCCAGCCGTCGCCGAGATCATTGTTGTGGCACATTAGGGCGACCATGCGACCTTGATCATCGTGGTAGGCCTGGAAGTGGGGCTTTTCATCTCCAGGAGAACCAAAATGGTCGTATTCAAAATCTGAACCTCTGTTCCATGTCCGAATGTCCGGAACTTGCGGCTTCTGTTTGAGATCGTAAACCAAGTGAAAAATTTCGTGGCTGAGTGGCAGTTCCGTGGGGTGCCGATCGGGAAACACCTTCTTCATTTCCTGCTTCATGTTGGCCCATTCCCCATCACACCAAAAATCGTCGACCATCAAAAAGCCTCCATTCAGCAGATATTTGCGTAAGCAATCTGCTTCTTCTTGACTGAACAGCAGCGAACCGACGCCGTTCATAAACAAAAACGGATAGTCGTACAAGCGCGGGTCGGTCAATCGCATATGAACTCCGTTCGGATCCACTTGCAGCGATGTTAATTCCTGGAGTCGGAAAGAAAAATTCCAATCGCTATCAGGAAAGTCGTTCGACCATCGGTTTCCGTATCCTCCGCGCGTTGAATCAAATTCAGCTCGCGCAAAGGTGAACACGTCGCTCTTGAATTCTTTGTCAATTTGCCAGATCGGGAATTCGCTCCGATCAGGCGCTCTTCTCCCGCCCCTACCTCCACCAAATTGCGCAAAAGATGCCGATAGTAGCGCCACAGAAACAAGTACACCCATAATTACCGAAGCGGCCGATTTCTTGTTAATGTTCATTCACTGCTACCAAGAAAACTGTTTTGAAGTGGTCATCCACAGAAAGTTCTTAGGCGAGCGGCAGATAGTTTCTTACCAAACCAAGCCCGAAGCGCAAGCGAGTGTATGCCAGGATTGACGCACTCGCTTGCGCATCGGGCTAGTATTCGCTTAGGCCTTGGTAAATTCCCATCTGCCGCTCGCCTTATTCGGCCCTGACAGAACGAACCACAAACTGCATAGCGATTATACCATGGTTGGCCAAGGTTGACCGTCCATGAAATATAGCGTAAGTGAAAGGCCAGTTGATGTTGCAAGCCCCATTATGGCTGCATCGCGGGTTGATTACTGTCACGTTGGGACAATCCGCCGACGTTGCCAATTCGTTCGAGGTTGTTGATACCTATGTCAGCCGCCGCAATGCTAGCTCTTCTCAGGCGCACTTTGGCACGGTAAAAAGGGGCAATTATATTTGCCGAAACGGCTCTTCAACCGCTTGGCAATTTAGTAACCGCCCCCATTCTAAATCACGCTGCCTTTCGATAGGAACCCATGGAAACGGCACAAAAAAAAGCGGTTGTCTTGCTCAGCGGCGGTTTGGATTCGACTACTGTGCTTGCGTTGGCGCTGCGTCAGGGGTTCGACGTCTATGCCCTCAGCTTTCGCTATGGCCAGCGACATCAGATCGAATTGGAGCGGGCAACTGCAATCGCCAATTCGTTTGGCGTTTCACACCATATCGTCGTAGAGATCGATTTGGCACAGTTCGGCGGATCGGCGCTGACGACATCGTCTGCGGTTCCCAAACATCAGTCGGTGGAGGAAATTGGAAATCAGATCCCAATCACCTACGTACCGGCTCGTAATACTGTGTTCTTAGCATTGGCACTTGCATACGCGGAGAGTCTTGACTGCTTCGATATTTTCATCGGCGTTAACGCCCTCGATTACAGTGGCTATCCAGATTGTCGCCCGGAATTTATTCAGTCTTTTCAGGCGCTGGCCAATCTGGCTACCAAAGCCACTGTTTCAGGAATACGGCGTCTGCAAATCCACGCGCCACTCATCCATCTCACGAAATCGCAAATCATATCGCAAGGTATTGAGTTGGGAGTGGATTATTCGATGACCACCAGTTGTTATGATCCGGATGCAATCGGCAGAGCTTGCGGGCATTGCGACGCCTGTCTATTGAGATTGCGAGGCTTTGCCGAGACCTCGATTACCGATCCAGCAGACTATCAAGAATAGGCTGATTCCCAAAATCGTGGAACTAGTCTCTGGCGACCAGCGTCTACCCCGCTCGTCGGAACTCTTCGACCATGAAACAATTAGGAAATAGTTCAAGCTTCCACAGGCAATTGATAATACGCAGCATGGTTCGTGCTAACTGGCGTTCGCCAATGCGTATTGCAATTGCATTCTCGGGCCATGGTTTGGGCCGATTCGAGATCGTTGATACTGACACTTTGATGAATGTAGGCGGTTGGGCTGAACGATTTCAACGGTAATCGTCCAAGGCAAGAATTGAAAGCGTCTAAAATGATAAATTTGCGAACGATTTTGGCAGGGCTCTTCATTACGGGATTAGCAATGATGGCGTGGTCGCAGATTCAAGAGCCCGCGGAACTGCGTCGACAATCGCGGCAGTTGCAACAACAAGGAAATTGGAAAGACTCGCTAGAGTTGCGCGAGCGATTGCTGGCCGACCCAAAATCGGAACCCGATAACGTGGTCGCAGATTTACGCGCCGCTAGGGAATGTCAGAATCGTCTGGGACTGCACGAGAAAGTTGATGCGTTATTGCTGTCCACAATTCAGTTACACGGCAAGCACTGGAAAGTGCTCGCGCACGCGGCAGAAATTCTGCAAGCCGCGCCTCACTACGGCATTGTCGCCGATCAGAAATTTATTCGAAATCCGAATCGCCAAGTAACTGGACAACATGTACAGGTCGTCGAACAAGATCGATTGCAGTCGCTCAAGTGGATGGAACTGGCTCTACCATCGCTTGAAACTCAGGCTAGTCCGGCTGAGAAGGCCAAGTTCTTTTTGCAGCTTGCTACTGCTGTGCAATCGCAACGCTCGGACCAATTTGCCTGGGGCCTTCAGGCTAAGACTGACCTGGCGGCTAGCCCCGATTATTTGGATCTCGAATCTCAAGGCGGGCAATCAGCGCGACGAGCCAGCGTAGGCGCTGACGGCAATCCTGTGCTGTACCAAGTGCCAACCTCGTGGATTGCAGCCAAATCGGACGGCGAGCGTTTTCGATGGGCGCTATCTCAAGCTATGGAATTCGACAAGACAACTGGCGACTTGGCCAAAATGGTGTGGGCTCAGTTTTTACATTCGCAGTTTTCTGTCGATACACTGCAGGAAGATCTGTGGATTTTTCGAGACACGGGATTTAATAGTGAAACGCAGTCGCCAGAGGACGCCGACCAACCAGCGGCTGGCGTATTTGCAGTTCATACATTGGCCGAAAATGAGACCATATCCAAACTCGCAACTGGCATCAAGCGATTTGAACTGGCCGATGAGTTTAATCCTATTCGAGTCTTTCAAGGACTGGCCGCAGACTCATCCTCCGCACAAGCCGAGCAAGCGCTGTCACGCCTGATTTCCACTTTCGAGAACCGTCGCCAATATCCAAGAGCAGTTGAGCTGCTCAAGCAATCGCTGGAACGCTTTGGTGACCGGGGGCAAGGCAAACGGGCTCATCTCGATAACATCATTCAAGCACGTGGCGCGTTCGATTCTGTGCCGACTCAGCCAGCCGGCCGCGGTGCCAAGATCTCGCTGCTGTATCGCAATGCCAAACAAGTTCGTTTCTCGGCGCGACCCGTGGATCTCGAAAAATTGCTGGCCGATACCAAGGAATTTTATCGCAATCAGCAAACCAATCGCAATGCAGGTTTTGGAGGCGAGCCCAATAGTTATCCACCACCTATTCAATCTCCCAATCAGTTGTTCCAGCGACCGGACTTGGATCGGTATGTTAAGCCCGAGTCTGCTGCTTGGGAAATGGAACTGCAGCCTCGCGAGAACCACTGGGATCGCCGAATTGAAGTTGCCACGCCTCTGCAGAAAGCGGGCTTGTACGTAGTCACCGCATCATTGGACGACTCAGCGCACACGACTCGTGGCTTGGTGTGGATTCAAGACACCGCGCTGGTGCGGCATCCACTGGACCAAAGCGTGCTGTATAACATCGCGGATGCAAATACCGGTCGGCCGCTGCCCAATCTAAATGTTGAGTTCTTCGGCGTCGGCCATGTCCAAGATGTTCGCGGCGGCCGCGTCGTCACTCGCAACTTTGCCAAGCGATCCGATGCCAAAGGCCAAGTGATCATTAGCCGCGATGAGTTCCTTGAAAACTATCAATGGATGGCGATCGCGCGCAGCAACGACGGACGATTGGGCATCCTCGGTCTAGAACATGCGTGGTTTGCTCAATATGCGCATCAAGATTTGCAGCAGACAAAAGCATTTGGTGTCAGCGATCGTCCGGTCTACCGTCCCGGCGACAAGATCCAAGTCAAATTCTGGGTTGCCAAAGCAAATTACGCTCCCGATATTCCGTCGACGCCGATCGAAGGCAGCCCCTGCGATATCAGCGTCGTGGATCCTCATGGAAAAGAATTTTGGCGAGGATCGGCAACCACCGACAAATTCGGTGGCTTGGTCGTCGATATTGATTTGCCGAAAACCGCCACACTCGGGTTGTATCAATTCCAAGTAAATTCGAACCGCGACGGTTGGATGGCCACGGATTTGCGAGTTCGCGTTGAAGAATATCGCAAGCCAGAGTTCGAGGTGAAGATTGTCGCGCCCGAAAAACCCGTATCGCTAGGCGAGGAGATCGCCGCCAAGATTCAAGCCAAGTATTACTTTGGCACTCCGGTCACCGACGCGACCGTCAAGGTCAAAGTGACTCGCGAAAGTTATACGGATCACTACTATCCGGTCCAACCCTACGATTGGTGTTATGGCCCAGGCTACTGGTGGTGCGGTTACGAGTACACTTGGTATCCGGGCTGGCATCGCTGGCATGGTTGCATGATGCCAACTCCACCGTGGTGGCCGCGTTGGGGTGCCGAGCCGCCGGAACTGGTGCTTGAGCAAGAAGTGAACCTGGACGCCCAAGGCGAAGCGACGATCAAGATCGACACGGCAGTCGCCAAGCAAGTGCACGGAAATCAGGACCACAAGTATTCGATCAGTGTCGAAGTTCGCGATTCATCTCGCCGTACCATCACCGCGGACGGCCAGGTCATCGCCGCTCGCGAGGCGTTCAAGATCTACTCATGGCTCGATCGTGGTTTTTATCGAGTGGGAGAACCGATTACCGCCAGCTTTCATGCGCGAACCTTGGACGGTGCGCCGATTGAGGCTGTCGGCAAGCTCGATTTACTGCGGATCACCTATGATGAAGACCGACAACCCAACGAGGCTTTGGTGCAGTCGTTCGAGGTGAAGACTGGCGCCGATGGGAAACTGGAACATCGACTCCAATCGCAGCGGGCCGGACAATATCGACTGCGACTGACGTTAAAGGACGCTGCCGGTCACTCTGTTGAAGGTGCTTACCTATTCACCGTGCGCGGTGCGGGCGATTCGGGCAAGGATTTTCGCTTCAGTTCGCTCGAACTGATTCCCAATCAAAAGCAATACGCGCCGGGCGAAAAAATGTTACTGCAGATTAACGCTGATCGCGATGATGCGGTGGTGATGTTATTTGTCAGGCCCTCGGGTGGCGTCTACCGCGCCCCTCAGTACTTTCAATTGCAAGGCAAGAGTTTTACCGTGCAAGTGGACATCCGCGAGGCCGACCAGCCCAACTTCTTTATCGAGGCCGTGACGATCTACGATGGCAAAGTCCACTCGGCCACGCGCGAGATTTTTGTGCCGCCTGCCAAGCGAGTAGTCGACGTCAAGCTGACCAGCGACAAACAAGAATATCGGCCAGGCGAACAAGCCGAGGTGCGTATCACGGCCACCGATCCCGAAGGGCAACCCGTCGCAGGTTCAGTCGTCGTTGCCGTCTATGATCGATCGCTGGAACAAATCTCTCCCGACACGCTACCAGGCGATATCCGTGCATTCTTTTGGAAATGGCAGCGCCAACACCATCCGCAACGAACCGAGAATCTCTCTTGGGAAACATATCCGGTGCAAATCAATGGACTGCCGCAGTTGCAGCCGATCGGAATTTTTGGCGCAATGTTGGCAGACGACTTAGACTCGATGAGCAAGTCTGATCAACGACTAAGTGCCAGAAATCTTGGCGGCCGGTTGGGTGGGCGTGCGCCTCGCGGATTGGGCGGCATGAGAGGAATGATGCGTGGCGAGGCCGAAACAAGCATGGCTATGTCTGCTGATGCGGTCCAGATGGCGCCAATGGCAGCGATGGGAGGTGCGATGATGAAGAGCGCTGCACCCGCAGCCGAGGCGCTTCAAGACACAGGCGCGCCTGCCGCTGCCACGACCGTGCGCAAAGATTTCGCCGATGCAGCATTGTGGTTGGCAAGAATCGAAACTGATCATGAAGGTAAAGCGACAGCGAAATTCAAGATGCCGGAAAATCTGACGAGCTGGCAAATGAAGAGCTGGATCGTTGGTTCGGGCGTTCGAGTCGGTTCGGGGCAAGCCGAGGCGGTAACTCGCAAGAACTTGCTGGTGCGTTTGCAGACTCCGCGATTTTTGGTTGAACGCGATGAGGTAGTGCTGTCCGCGATCGTGCACAACGACTTGCCAACAGCCAAAGATGTCAAAGTCAAGTTAGAAATCGACGGAGAAATTCAGCTTGAAATGATGCCAGGTGTCAGCGCCGAACAATCGGTGCGCATTGCTTCCCACGAACAAGCCCGCGTTGACTGGCGCTGCCGAGCCGTTGCCGAAGGAACGGTGACATTGCGAGCCATCGCGCAGACAGATGTCGAATCGGACGCGATGCAACTGAAGACACCCATCATTGTCAACGGCATCCTAAAAACGGATAGCTACGCCGGTACGGTTCGACCCAACCAACCAAAATCAGAAATTACGATTCGCGTTCCAAATCAGCGCCGCGTCGAGCATTCGAAACTGACGATTCGCCTGAGCCCGTCGCTGGCTGCTGCGATGATCGACGCATTGCCCTATTTGGCTGACTATCCCTATGGTTGTACTGAACAAACGCTCAACCGCTTTCTACCCACGGTGATTACACAAAAGGTCTTGCGCGACATGCAAGTCGACCTCGCGCGATTGAAGAATCGTGCCAACAACTTGAACGCGCAGGAACTTGGCGCCGCCAACCAGCGAGCAAGCCAATGGAAACGCTTTGAGCATAATCCGGTTTACGACCCTGAAGAAGTCAAACGGATGGTCGACTCTGGTGTTGGACGATTGACCGATATGCAAAATGCCGATGGAGGCTGGGGTTGGTTTTCCGGAGTGCATGCGCACAGCGGCGCTCATACGACAGCGGTCGTCGTGCGCGGATTGTTGATCGCCCAGCAAAACGACGCAGCCATTGTGCCCGACGTTATCCAACGAGGCTTGGCTTGGTTGCAACAGTACCAGCAACAAGAGCTGGCGAAATTGATGGCCGGTCCCAAGAACGCAAACGCGTATAAATCGGCGCCCGACAATTTGGATGCACTGGTGTTCCATATTCTGTCGATATCAGACATGCCCAATCCCCAAATGCAAACGATTCTCTACGAAAAACGTGAGCATCTGAGCGTGTATGGCAAAGCGCTGTTCGCAATTGCCACGAATAAACTGGGTAATGCCGAGCAGACAGCGATGCTGCGTCGCAATATCGAGCAGTTTCTGGTGGAAGACGCCGAAAACGAGACAGCTTACCTAAGAGATCGATCTGCCTGGTGGTATTGGTACGGCAGCGAGATTGAGGCGACGGCAATATATTTGAAGTTGCTTGCGGCAGTCGAACCCAAAGGGCCAACTGCTCCGCGTGTGGTCAAGTATCTGCTCAATAATCGCAAGCACGCGACCTATTGGTCCAGTACCCGCGATACAGCGCTGGTTGTCGAAGCCTTCGGCGATTATCTACATGCGACCGGCGAAACCAAAGCCAATGTGACCGCCGAAGTTCTACTCGATGGCAAGCGACTTGGGACTGTCGAGTTCACTCCAGAGAATTTATTCGACGTCGAAAATACGATCGAGATTTTTGGTAATGCGGTACCCGCTGGCGAGCGTAGGCTGGAAATTCGTAGGACAGGTTCCGGACCGCTTTACTGGAATGTTTATTCCACCAATTTCACGCTGGAAGAAGAGATCGCGGCGGCAGGCTTGGAAGTCAAAGTGGAACGTCGCTTCTATCGGCTCGATCCCGTTAAGAAGGATCTCGCACTAGCAGGCGATCGTGGTCAAGTCGTCGACGCACAGCGAGCCGGTTTGGAACGCGTTACGCTCGAAGACTTGCAAGCGCTCCCCAGCGGCTCGCAGGTGGAAGTCGAGTTGTTGGTCGATAGCAAAAACGACTATGAATACATCATGTTGCAAGACGCCAAACCCGCGGGACTAGAGCCGATCGATACACAAAGCGGTTACTATTACGTCGGCGGCATTAGTGTCTATCGTGAACTGCGTGAACAGAAAGTGACGTTTTTTATAGAGCGGTTAGCCACCGGAAAACACTCGCTGCGTTATCGATTACGCGCCGAGGCTCCAGGCCGCTTCACTGCATTGCCAGCGACCATCACCGGCATGTACGCACCGGAACTGGTTGGCAATTCGGCAGACTTCGATTTGCAGGTGATCGAATAAAGGGGTTTTGTAGTGTATTGACGCACTCGGGTCGGAATGCTCCTCCGGTCCCGTCGCATCTGGAGCGTCGTGACAAGGCGACAGATTAGTTGGACAGCGCCATTTTGTGTGCAAGGTATGGCTTTCGGTCCTAGCCATTTCGTCGTTTAACCCAATACCGTTCAACGAACGTGGGATAAGCTTCCAGCTTGTCAATATCTTGTGCAAGCAATGGCGAAACTCCGCTACAGGTTGACAAGCTGGAAGCTTATCCCACGTTCGTTGAACGGTATTGCGTTTAACCCGCAGCC
>SYJV01000521.1 GCA_005798335.1 Planctomycetaceae bacterium
AAGCGGTTCGAACGGCTGGTGGCCATCGCAAGTTGATGGTGTCGGACGTAATCAACTTCGTACGCAAGAACGATCATGCACTGGTTTCACCTGAGGTCCTGCGGTTGCCCTCGATCACCGAAAAATCAAGGCTGGGATTGGATGACGCCCAATCGCGACTGACCGATGCGTTACTGGTTGGTGATGTTTTTCTGGCCAAACAAATTGTGCTCGATTTATATCTGGACAAACATTCGCTGGCGACCATCTTTGACGATGTCGTGGCGGAAGCGTTTGTGGAAATTGGTCGGCGATGGGAATGTAAAACGGCAGATGTTTATCAAGAGCGCCGGGCTTGTACGATCATAATGCGGGCCCTGGATGAGATTCGCCGGCTCCAGAAGCCATCGCATGGAACATGGTCAGCGATCGGCGGGACGCTTGAGCCCGATAGGTACATACTGCCGACGACAATGTCGGAGCTGGTATTGGCTGGTCTTGGTTTTTCGGCGCAGTCGTTGGGCGTGGGCATCCCCGCGTCTTCAATGGCCAAGGCGATTCGCGAAATTCGTCCCCATCTGTATTGGTTGAGCTTGTCGCATATTCCAGACGCAAATGCGTGCCTTGGCGATGTTAGTACTCTGGCAAACGCGTGCTCAGATGCGGGAGCTGTTTTGGTTGTCGGGGGTCGTGCGATTACCGCCGACATCCGTCAACGACTCGAGTGCGCCACCGTTTGTGACAACATGCGGCAACTTGAGTCGTTTGCCAAATCCATGCAGCGCCTCGCTAATCGTCAAACGAAACCCCATAGTTCCGGACGGAAGCGAAGGCGAACGAGTTCAACGAAAAATCCGTCAACCTAGGCAGAATTTTCTATTACTTTAGACGAGAAGAAATCATATGGTTCGTAGGGTAGGCTTACTCTTTTTGGTTCTGGCAAGTCTAATAGAGGTTCGGCTGATGGCAAACCCTCCCGAGGTTTGGCCACAGTGGCGAGGTCCTACGCGTGACGGGTTGGTGAGTGGAACGGGAAAATGGCCGGAGCGATTATCGCGAGACTTGCTCGAAAAGATTTGGCGCGTGCCGCTGGGAAGAAGTTACTCCGGTCCGATCGTCGACGCGTCGCACATTTACGTAACTGAGTCCAAGGATAATCGAGAGTTCGTCCGCGGTTTAGACCGCAAGACGGGCCAGCAGGTTTGGGAGGCTTCGTGGGACGGATCGATGTCGGTCCCGTTTTTCGCCAATTCAAACGGGAATTGGATTCGAGCAACTCCTTGCCTGGATGGTGATCGATTATACGTTGCGGGGATGCGCGATGTGCTCGTATGCCTCAATGCCAAGGATGGCCAGACTCAATGGCAGTTCGACTTCGTCAAAGAGTTGAAATCTCCACTTCCCGCGTTCGGCTTTGTATGCTCTCCATTGATTGAAGGCGAGCACTTGTACGTTCAAGCCGGCGCAGCAGTTTGTAAACTCGACAAGCTTACCGGCAAGCTCATTTGGCGTGCCATGGAAGATGGTGGCGGCATGGGCGGAAGTGCTTTTTCATCGCCCATCGTTAGCAACGTAGCTGGTCAGCGGCAGTTGCTCGTCCAGACTCGCGAAAAGTTGGCCGGATTGGAGCTGGAGTCGGGAGAACCTCTTTGGTCAGAAACGATTCCTTCGTTTCGCGGCATGAATATCCTAACGCCAACGATATTCGGTAATTCCGTGTTCACCAGTTCGTATGGTGGAAAGAGTCATTTATTCCAACTTGCCAAGAGCAACTCGGGACTATCGGCGACCTCGTTGTGGACGAATAAAGCTTCGGGATACATGTCAACGCCGGTCGTAATCGATGGGCACGTCTATTTGCATCTGCAAAACCAACGCTTTACGTGTATTGAGCTGGCAACCGGAACTACTCGTTGGACAACGACACCCTATGGGAAGTATTGGAGCATGGTTGCCAACGGTGATCGTATTCTGGCGCTTGATCAGCGTGGCGACTTACTTCTGATTCAGGCTAATCCAGCCAAGTTCGAGTTGCTCGGTACATTGAAAATTAGTGAAGACGAGACCTGGGCACATTTGGCGATCTGCGACAACGAAGTATTTATCCGGGAACTGAGCGGAATGGTCGTATATCGTTGGAAGTACAAGAAGTGAAATTAGAAATAGGAAGACGTTATATGGCTTGGAAAATCTTCATGCTTCTGGTTCCATTTGTGTTGCTGGTCGATCTACTGTGGCTGGGAGTAATCATGAAGAACTTCTATGCACAAGAAATCGGCGGCATACTCAAACGGGAAGGGCAATCGCTTGCTCCGCGTTGGATTCCAGCCATCCTGGTGTACGGCTTGATCCCTGCCGGACTTGTGCTGTTTGTCCGCCCTCAATTGGGAGTCGACACAACGCTCTTGCAAACTTTTGTGAGTGGTGCGTTATTTGGATTGATCGTCTATGGAGTTTACGATTTCACGAATCTCGCCATCCTTGATGCATGGACGCTGCGCGTGACGCTAGCGGATATCGCCTGGGGGTGTGTTTTGTGTGGCACGTCCAGCATGGTGATGCGACTGATCGAGCAGTGGCTAAGCAGCTAGCCAGCTAGCCGAATTTTCTTGTTGGACTTGACGAACCGATAGAAACCAGTCATCGTATTTACCAGCATGAGTCTTTGGTCGGACCGCTTGCAAAGTGCCAGTTTTTTAATCGAACCCAATTATGTGTTCGCCGTTCCGACCTATCGTCGCGCTACTTCTTTGCTGGTTGGCCTGTTTCGGGCAGATTCCAGTTTGGCTTCACGTTGCTGAATGTGAAGCTGGTAATTCGGTCGCATGCGCCCAATCTGAGAAATTAAGGGATGGGTCTTGCACACTCTGTTGTTCCAGACGTCACTCGACTTCTCAACTGCAAGGCAGTGCCTGATCGCCAAGAACAATCCCAGTCAGGTGGACAGGAAGGCGACGAACATGATTCCAGTAACTGTTCTATATGCCAGTCCTTTGCCAGGCCAATAGGCTTCGTTTCCTTCGAGACAATTGTTGCCTCGTCGGCGCACGACCAATTTGACACCGTTTCAATCTGGGAATCTGTTTTCACCGAGCCTCTGTGCTTGGTATCTCAACCACGCGGTCCACCCTCTCTGGTTTGATCGGCCCAGGTCGCTTCCTTCAGTACAGCATCAACGATGCAAATTCGTTGTTGTATGCGATGCGTAAGGGATTCAAGTGCATGCGATTTCGTTGAATCGCGCGAATTCAAATGCTTGGGTCGTTGGGATCTTTTGGCTGCGCAGCCATCGTTTGTAGCCAACTACGAAGTGCTACTGAGTTTGAGAACTTCATACGACTCCATGGAAGTGGATGCGATGGATTTCTTATTGCAGGGATCAACAACAAATCGCTCGTGGCTCGAGCGGCAGCGCCGATAAACGGTCCGACCACCAAAATCGCGTGCTCTCCGCTCGGCCCGAGCGACCTTAACAACTTTGCAACTGCCGGCGTATTGCCGATGGATATTCCAATGACATCAAGAGTTGAATTTCGACGAGCCTTTACTCCTGTCGAGCTGTTGGTCGTTATCGCCATTATCGGAGTGCTCGTGGGATTGTTGCTTCCCGCTGTTCAGGCCGCGCGCGAAGCGGCTCGGCGGATACAGTGTAGCAACAGGGTAAAGCAGCTAGCGCTGGCGATCCACAATTATGACGCGACCTTGGGTTCGTTTCCACTTACGACAACTGGACCGTCAAGAACCACACCTCGGCTCGGCAACGGTTTCTATAGTTGGCTGGCCGCGATCCTGCCATACGTAGAACAGCAGCATCTTCACAACTCGATTCAGTTTTCTGAACCGATGGTCGACTCCAAGCCGTTTGCCGATAATTCGGCGTTTACGTACTTGAAAATCTCCGCCCATCATATAAATGTCGACGCGGCCAGAACAAGGGTCGATACGTATTTGTGCCCGTCCGATACGACCGTGCAAACTTCAACGATGGGTGACGGATTTCCTGCCCCGGGTTCGTACTGCGGAAACGTGGGATGGGTGCGGCGCACAACCGGAATTGATGGTACGATTCAGGAGCTGCTAAAACACAACGGAGCTATGCCCCTCATCAATGCCTCTAATCCAGATGCGTGGCAAGTTCCAAGAATCCAGCTTCGCAATTTCGCCGACGGCACTTCTCAAACTGCGATCATTTCCGAGCGATTGATTAACAATGCAGAAATTGTCGCGGGGGCGTTCGGCAATACATTGCCCGGCGGTCTGAAGCAGTCTGTGCTCTCGTTCTGCGCTGGATCAGGATTAAGCGGTCGAGACTTGCCCGACTGGGTCACGTACTGTAGCGGTGTCAGTGTTCCGGACCCAACCTACTCTGCGCCGCACGGACGCGCATGGATCTCAGGTTGGACGCTGAACGCGAATCTCTACATGCACGTCATGCCTATCAACTCGCGCAACTGCCATGTCTATGGCGGAGAGGACGATGGCTCCAACCTCGTAACCGCCAGCAGCAACCATGCGGGCGGAGTAATGGTTGCATTTGCGGATGGTCATGTGTCGTTTGTATCGCAAACCATTGATCGTCGAACTTGGTGGGCGATTGGCTCGCGCAATGGCGGCGAAGTCGTGGGCGGGGCCGACTAATTAAGGCTTTAACGTCAAGCAAATTTTTCAATTGGAATTCACAGTCACGAAAGGTCAATAACGATGTCAACCACAAGAACACTTCTCTGCACCGCTTTGCTGATTTCGATTCTTTCTATTTCCAAGAGTGCAATGGGCGGAATTTACATTTCCGGTCACGCGGATTTGGGAGTAGGCTTTGAGAATGGCAACCTTCATCTCCATATCCATGCCGAGAATCCACTTAATCTATTTGGCGGCGGCATACTGGCAGCAGGTGAATACGATCCGGGTGATGTCGATATCGGAGTACCCAATCCTGCGGTATTGCGGCCCGTGGGAGCCCAATGGAACTTCCTGGCAACAGCCGCCAACGCGCCGGTTTGGTTTCTGCCTCAGGGTTCAGATCCGAACAAGCCCTTCGTCGGACTGGGAACCGAAGAACTAACGCCGGCCAACGGTTGGACCACACCTTTGACATGGACGTTCAATTCGATAACACCGGTGAGCGGAGACAACTCGTCCTTCGCAATTTGGCAACTGGACGCATTGGGATCTCCCGTCATATTTGCATCATCCATTGCGCCAACACTCGCGGGTAACAAGTGGACGCAATCTCCGCTCAGCCACAATCATTTCAATTTTGGATTCACTGGCCAAGGTGTTTATGACGTCAGCCTTACGATTGAGGGTAGAAATACGACTCTCAATCACTCGTTTTCCGACACGGCCTCCTATCGCTTTGTAACGGGCAGCGCCATCACCGCGGTTCCCGAACCAAGTAGCTTGTTGCTGCTCGGTTTGTCGGCCGTTGTAACCACTCTTAAGCGTCACGGACTGCGGAAGAAACTCGCTAATTGTCTGAAGATGTAATGGGTAACCACGTGAGCTGGAAAGTCAGATCAATTGTAAGGCGAGCGGCAGATAAGAATATACCAGTACCAGCCCGAAGCGCAAGATGTAACGATGAATAGCAAGAGCGTTGTGCGTCATGACGCGGAATTTTTTTTGAAATTTTTTTGTGGTTTGATTATGTTAACGTGAGTACGTAGGTGCCCGGCGCCAAATGGTCGGGTGAATTTTACTGGTTCCAAGAAAGAACGGTCTGTTTGGGAAAGCTACTGCCGTACCAGACAGATCGTCTTCTTTGAGTTAGTTTAAGGCTGGCTCAGAGCAAGGGCGGCTCCATGTTCGTGAGGTCAATC
>SYJV01000522.1 GCA_005798335.1 Planctomycetaceae bacterium
GCCACAATATTGCCTTTCAGCTTCAACTTGCACAGCCTGTTCGATACAAAGACGTTTTGCTCGACTGTGGATACCGCATTGACGTCCTGGTCGAGAACCAGCTCATTATCGAGTTGAAGAACGTCGAGAAACTATTTGGGTATTCACGAGGCCCAATTGTTGACCTATATGAAATTGGCGGAAATAAAGATCGGACTGCTGATGAACTTCAATGTGACCAAATTTAGAGAGGGCATCAAGCGTTTTGTGCTCTGATTTCCTTCGTGCTCTTTGTGTCCTTCGTGGTAAGATAATCGATGCTAAATGTCAGCTTCTCGGCAGGTCGGGGCTGCTGGTGCCAGTGAGGTTGCTCGCAAGCTTTCACATGGTCTGCATGCGAATTTTCTTGCGGTTAAAAGGCTCTCGCAAAAAGTCCACGGCCATCATGTCGTCGATGCCCAGGAGTCCTGATACGTCTTCAAAAACCACATTGTGCACGGATTCCGCTTCGCCCGATGAGGATTGCCGGTTAAGCAAATTGATGACCAACAGTGCGTCGATTGCGGATAGAAACCCGTCGCCATTGACATCGAAAAAGGGTGGTGGTTTTTCGGGAGAACTCGAGTCGGGCAATTTCCGTCCGCCGGAATTGTTCAAATCATTAATGATCAACAGCGCATCCAAAGGTGTGACAAAAGTGTCGTTGTTGACATCAAAGCGAGCATTGGCTGAACCACCTGGGTTTTGCCAGCGCGCAATTGCGACCCGAGTTGATGCATCTGGGTTCAGTGGAGCGGTTTCGCGATTCCCCACGTTGTCGGCGGCAATCGAGTAGAACGCGTAGGAGCGTTCATTTTGGCCAGTGTAATCGGCTTGTTTTGCTGTTTGATTAACCAGCCATGGCGTGGCTGCGGCCCCGTCGATCGATACAAAAATGTCGTACGATGCGATACCGGAACCCCCCGCGTCATCCGCGCCGGACCAACTTACGACGAACGTCGATGGCGACTGGGACGGAAGCGTGGCAACGGAAGTGCTAGGAGCGATGCTGTCGATCGTATTCACGAAATTCGGCGTATCGATGGGAGCGTTGGTGTCGAAGACAATCGATGCGAGTGCGCTCACCGTCGCGCCGGTCGCGAGGTTTGATTTTGGTTTGATTCTGTAGTTCGTAAAGCCATCGCCTTCAGGCCGCGTAACATTCGGTGGGAGGAAGCCGGCGTTGATAGCGGTGGCCGGCTCTCCGGTCTTCGGATCGATCGAAACGAATGTCCA
This sequence comes from Planctomycetaceae bacterium, assembly GCA_005798335.1. GTDB lineage: Bacteria > Planctomycetota > Planctomycetia > Pirellulales > Pirellulaceae > Aureliella. The sequence goes on from SYJV01000522.1 coordinate 1,255, forward strand.
GGTCACGATGCCTGTGACTAAGTCGATGCCAGCAGTTACGTCGACATATTCACCGCGAGCATTCGTGTAATCGACGCGTGTGCTGTAGGAACGGCGACCGGATGGTACTTCCACTTGAAGGTCGCCAAATCCAAAATCACCGACTTCGAAAGTGCTCCAATCAAGGTCCGCGTCGAGTTGTTGTGTGATGCGAACTTGAACCGCCGCCGCAGCAGCGTCAGGTTTGTTTTCAAATAAGATCGTGTAGGGAAAAGTAATATCGGGTGAAACAAACCGTTGTGGTCCAAAACCGGGTGGGCCACCTATGTCGTTCGGGTCCACAGGATTGACTTGTGCGACTCCAGCCTCAGCCAGTCTACGATGGCATTCTTCAGTTTGATCTTCAAGAAGATCGCCGCAATACTTCTGTATAATTTTGGCGCGGTCGCCGAGCTTAGTTCTCTCGGGCGGGAAAAATGTGTCAACAATGGCTCCGGTTGTTCGTTCAGCGACCTTATGAATAATCGGCACATTCTTATCAAGCCATCGACCGGCGATATAGCCCCCTGTTGCAGCAAGCGATATTCCACCTGCGACGAACAGGCTGCCACCCGTATAAACAAGGATCGCCGATATTTTTCCGGCACCATAAATTGTTTCAAACGCGGTAACGATTTCGCCGAGTGCCCAACCGGTTGCAAGAATGCCTCCGCCGGCGAGGGCTTGTGTCTTGAGGTCGTTGTTGGTGAGCTCGTTTCTTATATCTCGTATAACTAGAATTCCGAGCGCATCGAAACCTTGCAACGGACCAGCGATTCCTCCGACACCATTGGCAAGCCTGTTCGCAAATGGGCTTAATGGAGCTTCCGCGAACTTGGTAGCAAAGCCGAGCTTGTCTACGAAAATCGTAAGGACTTTTTTCGCGACATCGGCAGCAACCTGAATCGTTGCTTTGAACGGGGCAAGTCCTGATGGGTCGGCGGAGCTGACAGGATTGTTTTGGGCGTAAGCGTAACGATTCACCTCCCCACTCGCTAATCCAATTGGATCGGCGGAAACAAACCTGCCGATGTTCGCATCATAAAATCGCTGACGCATGAAATAGAGGCCGTCAGTTTCGTACATGACTCCAAAGCGTCCGCCGAAGGTAAACGGATTCGGAGCGGCGCCGGTGGTGTTGAGCAATTCACCGTAAGGCAAGTATGCATAGCTGTTGATAATCTGCCCAGCCGACCCCAAGACTTGGTCGGTGTTTCCGATTAAATCATAAGAGTAATAATTTGCGTCACCCGTCGCATCGACTCGGTTTGCCAATCCAAATCCATGGTTGTAATGCGCGACGAGCTGTCCGGTGCTGTTGTACTCACCGACCACATCACCGAGACCCAGCGGATCGATGAGATATTCGGTCCGAACTCCATTGCGGGTAGCGGAACGCAAATGTCCCAGCGAGTCGTATTCGTAGCTAATCAAATCGGACAGCGATTGAATTGAAATGAGTCGACCTTGCTCGTCATATCCATACGTTGTAGTTCCGCTTGAATTGGTCTTCGCAATAAGATTTCCCGCAGCGTCGTACGCGAAAGTCGTTGTGCCAACCGTTGTGTACTGATCGAGCGCATTCGTCGAGTAGCTCGTCACCGTGCTATTGTCGGTCGACGAAACGCGGTTACCTAAACCATCGTACTGATATGTAATCGTTCGTCCGCCGGGAAGACTGACGCGCGTGAGTTGTCCAACAGTGTTGTAGCCATAGTTGGTAGTACCAGCGAGTGTCTGTACACTCGATACGAGGGCGTTGGCTCCGTACGTGTAACTAAAACTAGACTGAACGCTATTGTTGGGAGCGCGATGGACAATGGTCTGGATTAAGCTGTCATCGAAATAGGTATACTCGGTTGCCGTGCCGTTGCCACGATCCTCACGAATGACACGACTTAGCGAGTCGTAACTATACAAGACGATTCTTTGGTTGGCTGTATTCGTAAGTTCGGACAGTCGCCCCACCGCATCGTACGAATAGTTGACTTTGAAACCCGACTGATCTGTGCTACTCGTTCGTCGATTCACGCTGTCATATGTAAACGTCAACGACCGACCACCGGGGTAGGTAATTTTGGTTAGTCGATCGGTTCCGTCATACTGGAACGAAGTAGTGCCAATCGCATCAGTGACCGATGTGAGATTCCTGTGGGAATCGTAGGCGTACGATGCATTATCGCCATTCGGAAGCTGACTCGCGGAAACCAACCCTTTGTTGTTGTAGGAATAAAACGACGACCGTCCGAGTTGATCCGTGATTTTTGTTAAGTGTCCTTGGTCATCATAAGCGAACCGCTCCGTGCTGCCGTCAGAATGGGTAATCGTGGTCAGGTTCCCATCAGCGTCGGAGGCAAACTGAGTCGTTTGGCCCCTAGCGTTTCTCAGACTTGAAATTCGATTGAAAGTCTGATCAAAGGCAAGGTTCAACGGTTGACCTAATCCATTCACGGCTGTGGTCGGATTGCCATTGGAGTCGTAATCAATGCGAGATGTTGTACCATCAGGAGCAATGACGCGATCGACGCGGCGTTTTGCATTGTAGAAAAATCGAGTCGTTCGTCCTTCGGCGTCAACGATTACAGCCGGCTTATCAAAATCGTTCGAAAGAATCTTAGTTGCACCACTGGCCGTCGTAACCGTCACTCCGCCGGGAACGCCATAGGTCAGCACCGATTCATTTTGACCACTATTGGTAAAGGTTCGGGTCAATCGGCCTTGAGCATCGTATTCGAATGATTGACTGGAGCCGTCGGGAAAGTCGATCCGAGAAGTCGCATGTTCACGAGCGGCTCCTTGTCCCGATACGTAACTAAATTGTGTGATGCCCGTAGGATCAGTGACGGAATTTATCCGACGCGCGGCATCGTAACTAAAGGTAGTAATTCGTCCAAGCGGATCGGTGATCTGTGAAACGAGATTGGAAGCATTGTAGGAATAAATGGTCTGATCGCCCAACGAATCGGTCAAACTTGTAAGCCGCCCACTGGTGTAGTTGTACGTTAAGCGGTTGCCATTGGTGTCTTCGATATAGTCGAGTAAACCACCTGATTGAAAAACGAGGAGTGTGCCATCCGATTCGCGAAGTTTGAACAAACCTCCTTGAAGTGATAGACTACCCGGATCACCCGACACACTTCGGAAACTGCCGTCACGCTGCTTGAAGAATTGTCGCACCAATCCCGCGCTCTTTATGATGGCGTTGCCATCAACGTCGGTCGTCGCCGTGTTGATGGTCGAATCGGGAACGCCGCGACCGAGAGCACCCAGCGTATAGCGCAGTGCAATTTCGCCAAAGTGACCGGCTCGCGACAATTCAAAGCTATAGAGTCGCGACGTATCGGACACGTATTCACCCAACTCGCTCAAGTACGTTGCGTTGCGAGCCATAGCCGACTGATAACTTCCGCCTGTGGTTCCAATCGAGGCGACGAAGTTTGAATAAATCGCATCCCACGCGTCTGTCGCGAGGTTTGGCGGTCGTAACGAATCTTTTTGAGCATTCCAGTCAAATGTCTTTCCGGGTTCGAGCTGCGCAAGATTAAAGCGGACGTCGCCGACAGCCGAAGGAAGAAAGACGATTTTTGCTTCGCCAGAAACTCCAGGAGGCAAAACACCGGCAGGCCCGTTCGTGTTGATGGCGAGGAACTCCAACGACGAACCGTTAAATTCAGTCTGGCCTGGAAAACGCAGTTTAGCATTCTCGGCTTGCACGATCAGAACGGGCGCGACAATGTCTGCGTCACCATCGTTTTTGTATTCGACCGTAATCGAACTTGCAAAGCCGGTGCGTATACGATCGGAGGAAACGATTCTCGCGGTCAGATTTCCGGCCGCGCCTGTTGTCACCGTGAAAATGTCGTTGGCGATGTCGTTTGCTGCTCCATCAATCGCTCGCACATCGTAGACACCAACGGAGCGGCCGGCCAAATCAAAGGTCGCATAGATCAAAGTGGCATCGTGAAATTGCGTAGCAACGGCGTTAATCGCGGTCGCATCAGGAGCAATCAAGTTGACTTGCGTTGTGCGAGTCAATCCGGTCCCACGGATCGCGACGGTAACGCGTCCACTGTTCGCGCCTGTCGCCGGAGTCACGTTGTTTACATCGAACCCGCCGAGACTTACGTTCAGGGCGAATGCGCTCGTCGCGGCCGATCCAGAATTTGAGTAGGCGAGTACGTAGTAAACGCCAGCCTCCGTATTCGGCACTACCAATGATTGGTCCGGATGAACGGCGTTCGAACCGCGAAAATCAAATTCGCTTCGCGATGGGAGTGAGCCTCGACGAATGTATAGCTCGGTTGCTCCGCTAGCAGCAGAGCTGTCTAAAGAGACATTGAGACTTTGGCCAGGTTGGACCGTCACTTGGTAGAACTTCGATTGACCTGCAGTCGAGAATGTATCGTTGAGCGGTGTCCCTACGATCAGATGAGTTACGGCGAAGTCGAGCGCCGACGACGACGCAGCGGCGTTGTTGGCCAACGCGATCCCTTCGAAGACTTGTTCGAGGTCGTTGGTTCGAACGATGAAGTAGTTTGGACCCGGCTGGACTTTCGAAAGTGTAACGGTGGTGGATGCGGTGTATGTCACTCCAGGACCTAGATCCGCGCTGCGCGTCACTCGGGTAAGAAACTTAGCGTCAGGTGTAAAGTTAGGCTCACTCGACAGATACACGGCATCCGACCAACTGCTGATCGCTGGCCCCGTTCCCGCATTCCGTACACTCCAATTCACAGTTACGACCTGCCCTTGCGAAGCCGAACTTGGTCCCGTCACATTGAAGGCGTATAAATCGACATCCGACACGGAGATACTCTGACGTTCAAAGGCTCCTAAGTCGACAAAAGGCATAGTACCTGCGCCGCGATTGACTACGTTCGCGTCGTCGAATCGATCGTTGCCGAGCATGTCAGTCGTCGGAGCATTGTTGCTCGTACCGGCATCGATCACCGGTGAGCCGTTGGTAAGCTGGTACTGCCTGTTCGTTCGGTTGAAGTACTTCGGATCGACCGACAAATTTCCATTCGTTCCGGTTGGATTCGTTAGTCCCACATAATTTTGACTGCCTGGATTGAAGACGTTGTTAAACGACGTTGTGATTGTTGCAAGGTTTTCTGCGATTACGCCAGCTAAGAAATTATTCGTGATCAAGTTGTTCGTCAGGTTCACCGTCGAACCGGTTCTCGCGACGACTCCTCGCGCTCCGTCATCGATCGTATTGTTCGTTGCCGTGACCACGCCACCCGATTCAGCGAGGATCGCCGAGTCACCATGGGATGTAATCTGAGTATTCGTTATCGTAAGCTCACCAGTCGTCCTGGCAGCGACACCAAACCCAGCCGCGTTACGAATCTTGCTGTTCGAAAGAATGGCCTGACCATTCGTGACGCGAACCGCACCAGCGGCACCACGGGCACCGTCCGTGTATCGCAAATCGAGATGGTCGAACACGTTACCAGTACTCCGAGCTCGAACCTCGATACCAGCCCAATCTTCAAGCCCGATCGAAATGGGGCCATTGTTATTTGTATCACCACCCGCTGTATCGTCATCGCGGCTAGTAATCGTGATCGGTTGCTCGAACGTCCCTTGCGCCAACAACTTTCCGTCGACTAAAAATCCGGAATCGAGAAGAAAACCCTTAATAACTTGTCCAGCCTTAATCGTAAGCGTTCGACCAACTGGAATCGTCAACGGACCGGATAACCAGTAGACGACGTCCGAGTCATCCCAGACCATATCCACAGTCAGACTCCCTCCGCTAATCGCAACTCCATTAACAGCGTTGTTCGAAAACGTCGTTCCAAGAATCGTGGCGTTGGATACCAGATCTAGACTCATAGCGGCTGAAGCATTATTGATAAACTTATTGCCGATCAAGGTTGGATTGCTCGCGATAATTTGTATTCCATCAACGCCCGAACTTAATATCGTGCTGTTGCGGATGATTGGCTCGCTGTTCGAAATCACAATCGCGCCTGAACCGGATGCCGAGCCTGCATATCTTACCTCAACATAGTTGAGCACACTGTTGA
>SYJV01000523.1 GCA_005798335.1 Planctomycetaceae bacterium
CGACGCCGCGATGCCGATCGAGAGTCCGCGGTCTGGGGCAAGCTGGTCGATCAAGTGGGTGCGCCGCCAGCAGGGGTCAAGTGGGTGCACGTGAATGATCGCGGCGCGGACGACTTCGAAGTCTTTTGTCGTATCCGCCTCCGGCGTGGCTTTGAAAAGCTCATGCTTATCGCCCGAGGTGCCGATGCTCAACGAAAAAATTGTGGGTAATACAGAGGCTGGAAGCTTATCCCACGTTCGTTGAACGGTATTGTCGTTAAACCAGTTCCGCGATAGGCTGAACGCCCGAATCCAGCAGATATTGGGGCCGTCCGTTAAGATCTTCAACGGTTACCGATTGCGTATCGATGCCGACGTTGTGATACAGCGTTGCAAACACCTCTTGGAAAGTGACTGGTCGTTCTGTGGCGTACTCTCCAAACTTATTCGTGGCACCAATGATCTGTCCGTGGCGATTTCCTCCGCCAAACATCATGGCGAACGAAACCTGCGGCCAGTGATCGCGACTGTTGTTTTTGTTTATTTTGGGTGTACGCCCGAACTCGCCCCAGACCACCACCGTTACATCCTTGTCCATGCCTCGGTCATGCAAGTCAGTAATCAGTCCTGACAACCCTTGATCGAGGAGCGGAAATTCGATGCGAGAACTTGGGAAATTCATTCCGTCGCCTCCATGCCAGTCCCAACGACTATAGTTCATGGAAACAACTCGAGCGCCCGCCTCGACCAACCGCCGCGCGATGAGAAAATTCCGAATCATGCGCGGTGCACCGTCGCGCTGATACGTTGGATCGTTCTTGCCGTAGCGTTCTAAAGTGGCTGGATCTTCGTCGGAAAGGTCGAGTGCGTCGGCCAACTTCGACGAAGTCAGAATCGAAAATGCCTGCTTAGTAAACGTGTCCGCGCCGACCATCGCGGAGTACTTATCTAGTTGACCGCGGAAAGCATCCATCGAATTCAGCAAACTGCGTCGATCGTCGAGCTGTTCGAGAGAGATTCCCTGTAGGGTCATGCCTGTGGCTTTGGCTAATGGGTCTTTGGCCAAAAGCGCCATCGGATCGTGCGCTGGTCCAATAAATCCAGCGCGGTAGGGATCGCCCCATTCTTTGTGACCGGTGGGATACATCAGCGATACGTTGGCCGGAACACTCGCGTCCCTTGGTCCCAAAGTCTTTGAAACCCACGCACCAAACATGGGCCAACCGCCCGCAGGAGGCGCCTCGCGATGCGTGCGCCCGGTCATGCACTGAAATCCGTCATGATGCCCTTCGGAACCCACGATCGATCGGATGATCGTATATTTGTCCGCCAACTTTGCCAGCCGCGGAAACAGCTCGCAAATTTCCATTCCGGGGACGTTTGTTTTTATCGGAGAGAATTCGCCGCGTATCTCGGCAGGTGCGTTGGGCTTGAGGTCAAAGAAGTCGATGTGCGAAGGACCACCCGGTAAGAATACATTGATGATCGACTTAGTCGAATTGCCCGTCCCTGCGCGACCTTCGATGGCCAGGAGTTGAGCCAGCGACAGTCCTCCTGCCGCCATGCCGCCAACTCTTAGGAAATCGCGGCGAGATTGATGATCACAGTGGTTTGAGCGTCTGTCTTGTTTACCGAAAATACTCAGCATCGCAACCTCTCGCCTCACAGAAAAAAACTGTTGTTCGTATCAACTTTGGAACAAATCCCCAAGCCGCTCGAATTTATCTCACGGTAACTGCAACGAACCAAGAGCAGACGTCACCTGCCTCAGCAGAACAGTTCGCACAATTCTACCTGTCGCATTCCACTTATATCTGCTTGCGAGCAATTGTAGCAATAGTTTTAAACACTTGCAAAACCGGATTCTTCGTACTTCGTGCTGGAACGGCAAATGATGCCAGATTCAACCATCGGCTGGTTCAAGCCAAGATCTCGCGTTTGCGCGAAATGTAGTCCCAGACGACATAGCGATCGAGGTCCTTGCCCGCCGTGAAGAATACTCGCCCTTTGGTCTGTTCTGCCAATCGATAAGCAAAACGGATATCTTCCTCCGATTGCGACCAACTGGGAACCAGGAAAATATTGATAACGATTCTGTCACGTTGGCATAATGTTCCTTCGCGCATAGTCGCGTTTTCGGTGCGCGGGTCGGGAGGATACAACAAGTACAACATAGATTCTTCAAAATGAGCGGTTGGCAGCCCATCGGTGATCAAAATTATCTGCTTATTGGGTGTATCCGCTGTGGCGAGATTCTGGCGAGCCAACCGTAACGCATGTTGGATGTTGGTGAAATGCGGGTGAATTTGCTGTTCGCTGATGTCATCGCGACTCATGTCGGCGCGCAACTGAATCCATGGATCGTGGATCGTTACCACCTTGGGCATTAACTCGACGATTTCACCAGCGCGACGCAGTTTAGCAAAGGTATACATTTCAATGAACCGGAGAAAGTCCCCCGGATACTCGCGAGAAATCAATCCGTGCAGCGCCAGAGCCATGCGTTTGACGTTCATGTATTGACCGTCGTAGCGCATCGATCCGCTCATATCCATGATGACTATCGTAGCGCACTTGGGAGAATTGCGCGTGCGATGCACTTCGATGTCGCCCGAACGCAGTTGTACTTGCTTGGCGATGGGATCGCGCAGCAGCGCGTTAATGACGGTCTGCGTGGTATCCATATTCGCTAGGCTATCGCCGAACTCATACGCTTTGGTTTGCGGCAGTTCAACGCTCCCTTCACCGACGATGCGTCCAGCGTGCCGACCGGTTCGACTGGGCTGGAGATCTGCGAAAATGCGCTCCAGCAGCTTGCCTTGAAACAATTTGTACGCTTGCGGAGTCAACCGAAATCCACGCGTGCCAGAGTCTCTTTCCAATCCCTGTCGCTCAGCCATCTCACGCACCAGATTTTCGACTTGCTGGCGCATTTCTTCCAGACCTGCCAAATCCTCGGGTTGAGCAAATTTAGATAACTCTTCCATATCGATCACGCCGATTTGAGCAGTCTTGGCGGCTTCTTCTAACTGCTTTAGCAACCGATCGATCATTTCCAATTCTTGCTTGATTTCTATAGCTTCGTCTACGGTCAGACGTTGGTGACCGGTAAATTCGTACTTCGAAACCAGTTCGTCGACTTGATACTTGTCGCCCAATCTTTCGATCACGTGCACTAGTTGCCGAGCGAACGGATCGGTGTCGTCGCCGATCGCATAATAGATCCGCTCCAGCAAATAGATTTGCTGCTGGTCGATCGCTTTAGTAAAGAGATCGCGCAGTTTAGCGGGAGGAGTTGTGCGACGAGCTGTTTTGTGAAGCGCCTGAGCAGCCTGACGAGCTACCGAGTCCGTTTCGTATTTCTCTAAGATCTTACGCCGACGTTCTTCCAACAGCGCGCGCAAATAATCCAAGCTAGGACCCAGTCCAGCGATCTGACTAGGATCGAGCTTAACGGCGCGTGCCAATTCTTCTTCGGTCAATTCGCGATACCGACCGTACATCAGCGCATGCTCGAACGCCGCTGAGACGAAATCGGGAGGTGGCTGCGTGGGGCTGGGAAACTCCGCTGGGTTATATTTTTGGTAGGTATGTACCACTCCGCCAAGTTTCTGTGCCATCACCACACTCATTAACCGACTGAAGTTTGTTTCGGAGCAAATCGTCCTTACTCACTTCAGAATACCATCGCCCGCAACACAGTAATAGTGACGCGTCCACTTATGCAATGATCTCTCGGATGGGAGTTCCGAAATCGATATCCAGCCTTTGTCGGCCCGGGATCACCAGAGTTCGCGAATCCAAACCCAGCAAACTCAAAACCGTGGCGTGGATATCGGTAACATAATGCGGATGTTCGATTGCATGAAATCCGAATTCGTCGGTCGCACCATGGATGACTCCCCGCTTCAACCCGCCACCTGCCATCCAAATCGTGAATCCATGAGGGTGGTGATCGCGCCCCGTGCCTGCTTTGTTGAGACTGGTAACCTCCAGCGCTGGAGTTCGCCCGAACTCGGTGGCGCACACGACCAGTGTTTCATCCAGCATTCCACGTTGCTTTAGATCGATAATTAATCCTGCCAGCGGTTTGTCTACTCGACTGCACGAACGTGCATGTAGTTCCTTGATATTGCTATGGGAATCCCATTCGCCATAATCGCTCAAATAGACCAACGTGAATCGCACACCGCGTTCGGCCAAGCGGCGCGCTGTCAATAGTCGTTTTCCGTAGATCGCGGTTGACTCGTTATCGATTCCATACAGTCGCTCAGTGGCCACCGATTCGCGCGCGATATCAAGTGCCTCGGGAGCCGACATTTGCATTTGGAAAGCCAGTTCGTAGGCACGGATGCGCGCCCGCAGTTGGCTATCGTCTGGATACTCTGCCTCGGCGATCTTATTCAGTCGATTGATAAACGCGTACTCGTTCTTTTGTTCCGTTTCGCGAATACTCGCTGGACGCACGCCAAACGGCAAGGGATTCTGCGGATCGAGCGACAATTCTACTCCCGCGTGGCTTGGGCCGAGATAATTCGCATCAAAGTCCTTACGCACTCGCGGGTCTTTGTATTGGCCCAGAAAAACGAATTGAGGGAGATTCTCATTGATGGTTCCCAGGCCATAACTAACCCACGATCCAATGGTCGGCTGCTGCTCGTCCAAAGTGTGACGGCCCGTGTGGAATTGAAACTCCGCGCCATGGTCGTTGTCAGTGGTATACATCGAGCGCACGATACACAAGTCATCAACCATGGACCCCAGGTGTGGCAACCAGTCGCTGACTTCGCAGCCAAGCGTCCCGCGCTGGCGATAGCCAACTTGCAGAGGCATGATCTTCGAGATCACCTCGCGGTCAAAACCGACAACCGATCTGGAACGCTCCAAGTAGATCGGCAACTTTTGCGGATTAGGAAATCCCGTCTCGTCGTAGGTCTTACCAGCGAACTTGTTCAGCAATGGCTTGGGATCAAAAGTCTCAAGATGGCTGACACCTCCAGATAGAAAAATCCAGATGACGTTCTTTGCTTTTGACGGTCCCTGATGAGCCTGTTTCAACCCCTCAGTTTCGGATGAGTTCGCTGCTGCTTGTCCCAACATGCTGCCCAGCGCCATTCCGCCAAAACCCAACCCCAGATCCGCAACAAAAGTGCGCCGCGATCGGTGGTGACCACATGCCTTGACAGAATTCAACATACAGCAGCTCCACTATCGAATGGTCACAAAATCGTTGTGGCTGAATAATGTACGCATCAGCGCTTGACGAGCTCGCTCCTCAGGAGACGCGGGGGCGACCGCAGTGGTCGCTGTATTTACGATCTTCGCAGTTGTCGATTCGACCAAAGATGGCTGATTGTTTCGAACTGGCTCGTTGGCAGTAATAATCAGTGTCTGCTCGCGCAAAAACTCGATGCTAACTTCGATTTCTAGCGGAGACGGAGCACGAGATAGAATCGTCTCAAATGCAGCGGTGATGAATTCGACGACTTGAGGACTGGCCGAGGAACGCGTCTCCGGGACATGGGCTGTCGATACTGCGCTCCACAATTTATCTGCCAGCGATTGACTTAGTCGCAACGGAAGTTCGCTATTCGTTAACGCTAGCGATTGCTGTGGACGCACCGATGTAGAACGCTGATAACAATCGCATACGTCTGGGGCGTCAAACATCTCCAGGAATTGCATTTTTCCTTCGCCGTGAATTGCGAAATACACGCTGCGCCGCTTGGAAACCAATCCTTGGGCAGCATCGATTTCTGGGCCACCAACAGTTTTGTCTAACTCACCAGCACATGCCAGCAGGCTGTCGCGAACGACTTCGGCCTCCATCCGTTGCGTGTTGGCTCGCCAGTAGGTTGCGTTATCTGGGTCGATGGACTGATTCATGTGCGTGCTGGCCCCGAGATTCGATCGCAAGCGATAGGTTTGGCTGGTGACGATCAACCGGTGGATGTGTTTCATCTTCCAGCCGTTGTCCATCAGTTCGACCGCGAGGAAGTCCAGCAGTTCTGGATGCGAAGGTGAGTGACCATTGCGTCCGAAATTGCTTGGAGTATCGACCAAGCCGCGTCCAAAATGACGCAGCCACAGGTGATTGACGGCAACCCTTGCCGTCAGTGGATTCTCGCGATTAGCAATCCACTTGGCCAGTGCCAAGCGGCGACCGGTGCTGGTGCGCGGATAGATCGGCGATAGTGGAGTGTATTGATCGGTTTCCTTCAGTAATTCTCCTCGCGCGGAGTCCAATGCCGCGCGTGCGTCAGCAAGCTCCTTGGCCGCTTTGTCGACAGCCGTCTTGGTTTTTACATCATCAGTTTGCTTGATCTGGGCGACCAACAGTTGGTGATCCGCTTGCGCAAGTCGCAAATGCGCAGCCTCGTACTTCGCGTGACGCTCCGCTCGACTGGCTCGTTGCCCGAGCGCGCCGGCATCTCCTTGGCCTCGATAACGAGCGTCGTCGGCTGAGATGCGAGCTTGCAGCGAGCCCAGTGCAGCTTTTGAGCTTTCTACATTCTGCGAATCTTGTCGCTGCTGGCTGCGCGCAAGCAATACATCGCGCTGGGCAGCAACGATTTGTGTAGCCGAGTTTGCCTGAGTTGCCGAGTTTGCCTGAGTTGCTGAGTTTGCCTGAGTATCTAAGTTTGGTTGTGTGGCTGTGACTGAGCTCGGGGCTCTATTCAGCATCCCTTCGAGTTTGGTCTGGACGTCCGTGAGCTGCGTCGTGGCAGCATCGAGCGCTTGCCGAGCCTGTTCGATCTGCTGGTTCAGTTTCGTTTGTTCTTCGTCGCGAATGAAGTTTTTCAGGCCAGGATAGTAAGCCTCTGGCGGCAATTCGACAGGTTGGACCGCAAAGTCCCGTGTGCTCAGAATCGCGGGAACTCCGGCATTCACCGGATCGCGACCTTGTAAACGGTTTCTCGCGTCCCCTTTTTCGTACATGAACGTGGATGCGTCGAGTTTTTCGTCGAATACGCGCACTAATCCGGCCGCAGACGGACCGTATGATTTGGCGTAGACATACTTCACAAACGGACCGGGATCAGGCATTCCCGCCACTCGATCCTGCCTCAATTCCAGTGGTTCGAAGAAAGCTCGGAATCGAAAATACTCCTCTTGCGTCAGCGGATCGTATTTATGATCGTGGCAATGGGCACATTGGAGCGTCAGTCCCAGGAACGCCTTGGCAGTATGTTCGACATTATCCTTCATCCAATTCTCGTAGTTCCACTTGAACCAGTTCCGCACAATAAATCCAGTGGCCACGACGTTGCGATCATCGCCGGGTGTCAGTTCGTCCGCTGCCAACATCTCTTGAATCATGCGGTCGTAGCCCTTGTCCTGGTTCAGTGACTGGACAATCCAATCGCGCCAGCGCCAGATGTGTGGATAACTGTTCATCACATCTGGGACCGCACGACGACCATACCAATCGCTATATCGCCATACGTCCATCCAATGTCGCCCCCAGCGCTCACCGTATTCGGGACG
>SYJV01000524.1 GCA_005798335.1 Planctomycetaceae bacterium
CTCTTTGTGTTCATGTGTACGAAGGACGATGCCTTTTTGCCGGGGCTGCGAAAGAACCTGGGCGGCTTGCGATCGGCGATTGAGAATCGGCAGAAAGACTTGATACTTCTGCAATCATCTTCTTTGAGAGTTCGACTTACGACCGTCCTGCGAAGGCAGCCAGCAACCGGTGAAATTCGATTTGAGCCAACATCGATCGCTGCTGCTCGTCGCGGTCTGGAGACACTCAATGATCAATGGAAGCAGGATAGCTTTCCGGTAACTTATTCCAGTGGTAAACCTCGTGTATTGCTCTTCAAGGTGGGCAAACGCACTTGATGTTCCCACTCGATCGGACAGCTCTATGTTGTTGAAGAGCAAATTCGCCGCGAAATTGAGAACTTCTTGCCGCGCGTTGTATTCGCCTTTATTGGCCTTGGCATGTGTATTTTCACTAAAAATAATGGGGCCAAATTTTTCTGAGAATTTAGAGCTGCAGTGGCTTGATGGATGCCTTCGATTTCGCGCTGCAGAGATACGCGAGGGTGCCGATGCTGGTTCAGGAGGTACCAGTCGGAAAACTTGGCGAGGTTTTGCAAAACCACTTGATGAACGAATTCGATTCGTCGAGCTTCAAATTGACGATGAGCATTCTCAACGCGTTGCTCGGGACGGAGAGTTTGAAGCCATGGCACAGCTATTGGAAAAGATGGCCGCACTTCGTCCCCGAGTAATCGTCCTCGACGTACTCTATAGCTTTGGTCGAGAATCCGAACAGCGAAGGCTGAGCCAGTGCATTCGGCGAATTAATGTCGAAGCCCTAACCACCGTGGTCCTGCCGACGGAACTGCGGCGGCAAGGCGGGTTGGGAGTTTCGTTACCTGCTGCCGGTGGTTCGGATTTTCAAGCAGGCGTTGTCAACGTTGCAATTGACCGCGATCGAATTTGGCGACGCTATCGCCTAACGCACGAACATGCGGGCAGAACGCTGCCATCGTTGGCGCTAGCTGCGTTTTCGGCCTCGCAGCCGACAGAATTTGCAGTGAAACCAGATCCAAAAGTACCGGGCGCCATGACCTGGATGACTCTCAATGCGGATGGGGATTTAGAACCAGCGACGGCGAATTCCAAGCCATTCTTGCTCAACGTCCATCATTCCTACTTCAACGATGACTATGACCGCGCTGCGGGAATCGGCCAGCGAGTATGGCAAGCCACCGAAATCATGCAATTGCCCCAAGACGATTCGAGTTCGTCCCATTTGCAAGATGCTATTGTGTTTGTTGGGTATGGTGGAGACATCGATGGAAAGCCCACGGTTCACGGTGCGATGGAGCCCGGAATGCTACTGCACGCCACGGCACTCGACAATTTGCTTAATGACCGCATGTTGCAGCGGACTTCTATGTGGCAAGACTTCGCTGGATTGATACTGGTCGCCGGGCTGGCCGCGATCGCTGTTGCATGGCTACAGAGCAGCTTTTGGTTGTATATCGTAGGTTTCAGCGGATTGCTTATCATCTTGCCAGTTGGCAGTCTGTCGATTTGGTTGGGAGGCCAAATCCCGGCTACTATCTCAATGGCCGCATTATGGAGCATCTGTTTCCTCACCGAGATCTCCATGCGTTTGAAAAACGAGCGGCGGGAGCGTCTCCAGCGCGACGCCTTTTTGAGCTTCTCCTTTTCGCCGTCCGTGCTGAAGCAAGTACTTGGAAATCTCAGCATGATTCAACCTCGAAGTGGACAAGTTGCCGTTCTCTTGAGCGATCTTCGCAATTTCACATCTTGTTGTGAAACACTTCCGCCGGCTCAGGTTTTCGAGTTACTTAATCGTTTGTTTACTGTGGAAACGACGGCGGCTCTTCAAGAGGACGGAAGCTTGCGCCCTTTTTCCGGTGACCAGTTCTTGGCCTATTGGGGAGCGCCCGAGAGTTGTGACGATGCAGCCGATCGCGCCTTACGCACAGCGTTGACCATTTCACGGGAACTCGACAGGCGGCGATCCGCTTCCGATGCTGATAGGCTCGATCCGATGCTCAATATTGGAATCGGATTACATTTCGGCACGGGGTTAGTTGGCCACGTTGGCTCCCGACAGTATCGCGATTACAACATTTTGGGCGATCTGGTAAACACGGCCGCACGAGTGGAATCACAGACCAAAGTTTATAACGCTCCGATATTGGCGACTGAGGAGTTTGTTCAAGCGCTCTCGGTTCCAATTGACGCAATTCTTCTCGATCGAATTCGAGTCAAAGGCCGCCAACGCCCAGTTCGCATCTATTACATTCCGTGCCAGTCGGATTGTGTAACGGACGAGGAGCGTGCAATCTATGCATCTGCGTTTTCCAAATATGAAAAGGGAAATTTCCCCGGAGCCCAGTTCGACTTTCTCGCCTTGAAGGACTCGCGTAATGCGACGTTGCAGGCCGCCAGCCGCTTGCTTGCCTCGCGCTGCGTGGAATTAACGACCGGCTGCGAAAACTGGGATGGAGTCTTCAATGCGCAGTCCAAGTGAAGTCACAAACAACAACGATTCCATGATGAGTTGGGGCCGCGCGTCGTTCACGACCAACCGAACGTATTCTCAAAGAGGCTATCGCAAGAACCGGGACAAGGCCGGTAGAATAGAGCGCACAGTTCGCCACAACATCGGTTCGTCACTAAACTCGCACACCGGCGTTTCACCATGCACTCTCCAAGCTTCCACTTGCGATTCACGTTGTTTGTTGCTTTCACTTCATGGCCCTATTGCGATTTCGCGTTGGCAGCGGAAACCAAGGTCATCGACTTGCTGATCGTCGCTGGGCAATCCAACGCGACAGGATTTGATACCGACCCGGCCGAACTCGGTACTGATGCATTGGATGCATCGATCCGATTCCGTTTTCGTGTGGGTGATCCTCCACCCGACCAACATGATGCGATCTCGCCCCGAAAAGAATGGACGGCGCTCTCCGTTCAGCCGCGTGGCAATCCGGGTCCCAAGTCCGAGCCGCGTCAATACGGCAATTTTTCCAATCCATCAGGTGGGTTCGGTCCCGAAGTATCGTTGGCGCGCAAGCTCAAACAACGCGACCTGCGACTTGGCAGGAAACGCGAACTCGCGGTCGTTAAAGTGGCTTTTAGCGGCACAAGTGTCGCCGACGATTGGGACCCCTCGGGCGAAGGCAAACGGGGCGCATGTTATCGAGCGTTGGTCGAAGAAATACGCTCCGCGAAATTGCTCGCTGAAGCCGAGGGGATGACGGTCAACTTCCGTGGGCTCGCATGGGTTCAGGGTGAATCGGATGCCAATGCCAACGATGCGCCCAAATATGCCGAGCGTCTCAAGACGATGTTCGAAACTCTGCGACACGATATTCAAGCGGAACACCTACCGATTCTCGTTTCCGTAAACGTTCATTTTCTGGAAGGAAAGAACAAGTTCATGCGGGATATCATCGCGGCACAAAAACGAGTCGGTCACGAGCTTCGCGATTGCCGCTACGTTGACACCAGCGATGCCGCGATCGCAAACCCGTATCACTTCGATAGCCAGGGTACGCTCGAAGTTGGGAAACGATTTGCGTCGGCGCTAGCGGCCATGGAGAGTCAGCGCGCGACCGTGAATGGACAACTCGACGAAGCTCGTGCGACTCGTCATTGGACCAAGCATGTTGTGTTTGAGGGAGCAGCTTGCATGACCGCCGTCGCGGGAGATTTCAGCGGTGATGGGCTGCTCGACGTGGTTTGCAACGCGGGTAAGAAAACACGTTTGTTGGTTGCTCCCGAATGGAAGCCCGTCGTGATAGGTTCCGAGAATACCGATTGGATTCATAGCGAATCGATGGACGTGGATGGTGACGGGGATCTCGATGTTATTGGTACACCCTACATGCCCGGCAGAATCGTTTGGTTGGAGCGCCCGGCGAATCCGCTTACGCAGCGCTGGAGAGAACGCCTGGTCGACGACCAAGTGAGCGGCGTTCACGGACTGCTGGTCGGCAACGTCGACAATCTCGGACGCATGGACTTGTTGGCAACGAGCGCTCAACCGATGGAGCCCTTTCCCTTTTCGCTCGTTTGGTACCGCATCCCCGATCAGCCGCTTTCGGCTGAGCGATGGGATCGGTTCGTCTTTGCGTCGGGCGATGCCCCAGGGCTCACACACTATCTGGGCGTCGGTGACATCGACGGAGACGGTTTGCCGGATGCGGCAACGGGCGCAAAAGGTGATGGCAGCAAGGCCGGCGCGGAAGGCCAGTGGTTTGCCTGGTGGAGAGCGGGCAAGGATCCCACTCAACCATGGGTGAAAGAGATCGTCTCAAGCAAACAACCCGGCGCGACAAACATCCATCCAGCCGATGTCAATGGTGATGGAAAAACCGATCTCATTGCTTCTCGCGGACATGGAGTTGGCATCGTATGGTTCGAGCGTGATTCAGACAGCCGTAAATGGACCGAACATACGATCGATGGCGAATTGCGAGAACCACACTGTCTGGCGGCAATCGATCTCGATCGGGACGGAGACATCGACGTCGCAACCGTTGGTTATGGGAGCGAACGAGCCATGTGGTACGAGAACGACGGACGAGGGAACTTCAAATCCAATCTGGTCGGCGAGCATCAGCAAGCATACGACATTCGCGTCGTCGATATGGACAAAGATGGTGACTTGGATCTGGTAGTCGCTGGCCGGGCAAGCAACAACGTCGTCTGGTACGAGAACCCAAACTAGGCCGCTCGCCGCTCAAGCCAAAATAGCGAGCAATTTCCTTCGCCCAAGATTTATAATGGTCGCCCGGTAATTTGCTTCATCAAAAAAATCGGCGTGGTTCATGCAACGTGGGATAAGCTTCCAGCTTGTCAATAGGCAGTAGAACGCAGCCCTTTGCTTGCACAATATTGACAAGCTGGAAGCTTATCCCACGTTGCATGAACC
>SYJV01000525.1 GCA_005798335.1 Planctomycetaceae bacterium
CAATCCTCGCCTAGCGGCTGCGGGTTAAACGACGAAATGGCTAGGACCAAAAGCCATACCTTGCACACAATATGGCGCTGTCCAACTAAAGTCCGTAGTCTAAAGCCTTCGGCTGGCTCGATGGTGAAGCGGATATCACCTCTCGCTTCTAACGAGAAGTTCCAGGTTCGATTCCTGGTCGAGCTACTTGAGAAGGCATTAGACTTTAGTCCTTAGGCGTTAGGTTTTTCCTATAGCCTAAAGTCCAAAGTCTAAAGCCTTTGCTAACGATCGACTGCCGTTCATCAACGGTTAATCGACAGCCCTGGGTGCGCGCTTTTCAATCGCTTGACACCTTGGTCGGTGACTTCGGTACCGCCGATATCGACGAGTGAAAGCATCGGGCCCATCGCTTCAAGAAAAGCCAACCCACGATCGGTGATTTTGGTGTTGCTCAGATCGAGATGTTGCAGCCATTGCCAATTTTGCAGATGGGCCAGCGAATCGTCTTGAATCGGTGTTCCAGCGAGAGAAAGGTCTGCACTTTCGTCACACTGAAAGCCGAATCTCCACAGCGAGGCAAGCCCAGGGCCCGTGACGCGAGTTTCCGAGAGGTCGAGGCGAACTAGATGGGTCAGCGGCTTCAGATCCTCCAGGCCCGCATCGGTGATTGCCGTGCGAGAGAGTTTCAGGCTGGTAGGCCCATTTGTGGGAACGAGTCGGCTGACAAGCCTGGGCAAATCCTTGTCGGTAACAGCAGTCCCCGAGAGATCGACCTCGCCGACCATGGTTTCTTCTCCGCTTTTCAGCCCGACACACTTTCCGCCCAGTCGACGAACTTCGTCGATCGCCTCGCGGCAAGCAAGGCGATGACGTACAAAGAACCCGGCGAAGATCGCACACGGCACGATGATCAAGGCAAGCAAAAATAATATGGAACGGCGGCTTCCACGCTGCGAGTTCGCTTCAACCATCTTCGACATCCTATGGAATAGAGAACAAAAACCGAATGTATGGCAATGCCTGTCCCCTAAGGCTTTTCGTCGATCCAACGGTAGCGCAGCGGGTGGCACTGGTCGTACCGGAAAAGTGCGATTTCTTGCCAAATCCAGGGTCACAGGTCGAGTTGAAACAGCGGCACCCAATCCTAATCGCGACATCTATCATACCTCAATCTCGCAACCGAAGAGCGCATCTCTAGGCGAAGCATCCATTGATGCCAGTAACAAAAAGTTCAGTAGTCGACCTATCGGCCCGATTGGAAACAACGCGGGCCAATCCCTGGCCACAACCTCGTCAGGTGACTTTTGCAAAACATAGATCTGCAGCGAACGTCGTTGCGGATGTGACTGTCGTTTCATCATTCACAGAACCACTTTACAAAATCTCGAAGGCGAACGGAATGGATTAAGCATGAGCACTATCGCAGCAACCCTCGACAACTACATAACGCCTATCGGCCTGAGCCCATCGCTTCAGCGTCCAACGTTGGTGCTGAACCGTAACTGGCAGCCGATCAACGTGGCGACAGTTGCGCGTGCTCTGATCATGCTGTGGAACGACTCGGCCAAGATCGTCAATCCTGTCGATTATCAGTTGTACGACTGGAGCGATTGGAGCCGACTTGTACCAGATCGCGATGAGCCGTTCATCCAGTCGGTCCGCCAACGCATTCGTATCCCTGAGGTCATTGCATTGACCAAGTTCGATGCAATGCCGACACAGACAGTTACCTTCAGTCGCAGAAACGTATTCAAGCGTGACAAGATGACCTGCCAGTACTGTGGAAAGCAGCCTGGCAGCGAAGAGCTCACGATTGACCACGTTGTGCCGCGTGCTCAAGGTGGACAGTCGACTTGGACGAACTGCGTTTTGGCTTGCATCGATTGCAATTCGAGAAAGGCTGACCGTACTCCGGCTCAGGCGCACATGAAACTCCGCAAGGAGCCTATGCGTCCAGCATGGAAGCCGATCTACGCCGATCGAATGAATCGTGTGAAGAGCTGGTCCAAGTTCATTAGCGAAGCCTACTGGATCGTGAGCATTGAGGAGTAAGGAGTAAGGTATAAGCCAGAAAAGGCAGAGGCTTACGCCTTACTGCTTATAGCTTACAGCTACTTCTCGGACGACATTCGCTCGCATTGAGCGAATGAGTCCGTGGAGGACGCGACCCGTCTCAAAAAGAACCGAATCTTCGTTGGCGAGCGTAGAATGCGACGGGAGATAGCACAATCGTTGTGCAAGCGATATCTGGTATTGAAGCTCGCGCAGTGAACCATTTGCCATGTCAAGGAATCTTAGAAAGTCAAAGTCACTGCTTCGACCACAGCCTTCAGCAATGTTAGATGCCACAGAAACCGCAGCACGCCGAACTTGCGAAGTCAAACCAAACAACTCTTCCTTCGGGAAACCAACTGTTTCACGATAGACCAACAACGCCAACTCATCCGCCAACTGAAACGCCCGCAGATTCCGATGATCTCGCATTTTGATCCTCCCCACTTATCACTTACACCTTAAACCTTACCCCTTATTCTACAGGAATGTTCGCCTGGGAGCGGACTCGGCCTCCAACACCGATGGACAGTGTTCGAATCACTGCGTTCCTGCTTACAAGCAAGCGTTTGATCGATGTAGTTCCGGCGGCGCGGTACGTTCTGCTGACACGCAGTTAGTGCATCGTGTTCCGTGTACGGGTTCTGAAAGCGACATCGATTGAAGTAGCTCAGTGGTTAGAGCATCAGTCTAGAAAACTGACGGTCACGGGTTCGACTCCCGTCTGACGCAACAAGTTGGCTGAGAACCAACCCGGGCGCGAAAGCGTCCACCAAAGAAGCTGGCGGGCAACGGTTGTTTGACATGATCTGCCTTTTTGAGGCGATGAGTGCAATAGGAACACCGAGACCTTTCGAGGTCTTGGAATCCAATTAGCGCAATTCAACTCAAAACGGCAGCATATGAGCGAGCTTTGTAGATTGACTGCAGGTCGTTGAAAAGTTTGAGCGACGAGAACTCGGTGGTAGCCAACAGATGCCACTACAACTCTCTAGACCTCACATTCGTTCGACAACCAAAGTTAACCTCCGCATCGTTTCATTGCGATCAGCGAACAACTTGTTGCCTCAAGGCGTCTCTACAGAATATTCCCATTTTGAAGATTGAATACTCGGTACCTTGGAAGGAGGCGAGCTTTATGTTGATTAAGAGATTTGCAATTCGCAGTTACGAAATTGGCCTGAGATTTCGCGATGGCGAGTTCCAAGGATTACTTGGCGCTGGAAAGCATTGGATTTTCGATCCACTCAACAAGATCCGAATTCGAACGGTTTCGAAGCGTGATCCGTGGCTGTTGGACGACCAGCTTGACATCATCGTCAAGTCAGGTGTTTTGACTGGCCAAGCAGAAGTCGTTGACTTGAAGGACTATCAACGTGCTTTGGTGTGGATCGACGGCCGCTTTGCGAGAATCCTTGGCCCAGGTTTGCATGCATACTGGACTGGCGTTCGTGAGGTCCGCGTTGAGGTTATCGATGCAAGAAAGGTTCGATTCGAGCATAGCGAATTGAAGGCGATCGTTCGCGCCGGCGAGGCTGTTCGATTGCTTGACGTATGCAAGGTGGACCGCGATTGCGTGGGCGTTGTGTTCGTCGATGGTCGGTACGTGGATCAGGTCGAACCGGGTTTGTACGCATTCTGGAAGGAAGTTGCAGATTCTCGGATCGTCGAGCTGGATATGCGAGAAGCCCAGATCGACGTTAGCGGTCAGGAGATCATGACGCTCGACAAGGTGACGTTGCGCATGAACGCTTTAGTGACTTACGTGATCAAGGACGCGCGCCGTGCAGTTTCGGCATCTAGCGATGTTCGCCAGTCGTTGTACCGCGAGGTGCAGTTGGCATTGCGAGCTGTCATTGGAGGTCGCGAGCTCGATAGCTTTTTGACTGGAAAGGATGATGTTGCTCGAGAGCTTGAACAGCAAGTCCGTGAGCAAGCGACCGTTTTGGGTCTCGAAGTTCGTTCGGTTGGCATAAAGGATGTGATCCTACCTGGCGAAATGAAGGACTTGATGAACCGTGTGACAGAAGCAAAGAAGGCTGCCGAAGCCAACTTGATCTCTCGTCGAGAGGAAACGGCCGCAATGAGAAGCCAAGCCAACACGGCAAAGCTACTTTCGGACAACCCGACCCTAATGCGACTTCGCGAGCTGGAAGTGCTCGAAAAGATTGCTTCCGCTGGCAAGATGAACATCGTGCTGGGTGAAAAGGGATTGGCTGACAAGGTCATGAACTTGCTTTAATTGAAAGCCCCTACAGCCTCTGCTGTTGGGGCGTTTTGTATTTAAGGCGAACTTTGCCGCTCCGGCTTACTCCTTTAACCTTAGAGCTTATAGCATGCTTGCCGATGTGGCTCGACTGAGAAAGGCTCCTGTCTTGTAAACAGGTCCATGCTGGTGCGAATCCAGTCGTCGGCTCTGAAGTTTGAACTGCCACGTCGGAAGCTTGAAGTGATAAGTTCGAAGTTTGAAGCTTAGTCGCGGGCTTTCCTGGGTTTGTTAATGTTCTATCCAGTGCTGCGGCTGGCTGAAATTTTGTTCAATTCGCGGTACGATTCATCGCTCGCCGTCCGAATGGAATTGCTATTCGTATTTGGAATACCTTTGATTGGCGTTCTTTTCCCATCGCTGTTACGAGTCTTGTTGGTAAATGAACGAAGGTATCGGTTGAGCGGACAGGGTTGGGATTCGTGGCGAACTTTGCTGAGCTCGTTCTTCTTAGTGTTAGCGTTTTGGCTCGTTTGCGGTATTGCTTTTTTCTGCACTTGCCTGGGTGCGATATCGATTGGGATGAGCACACGATCAATGTACTTTAACGAACCTACTCCAATGGGATGGACACTCTCGAATCTAGCTGCGCTAGTGACCTTTGGATTCTTGTACTGTGCGTCGATTCGAGCCATCGGCGGTCGCTGATGGGCTAGCGTAGAGGTTGGCATCACGGATCGCGGCGAAGGTCGCCCATGGGAGGCGCATATTTTTCGGCGTACCATGCGCGCCATTTGTTTTGATCAAATCCGAAAATGGCGCTGGTCAATTGTGTTAGCGCCGCGAGCACCGTACGGCTTTCATGGCGTACTGATATTGACTTCGGTCGTCCGCCCATGGAAATTCCACCGTTGCCCGTGCCCATGCCGGTACTGATGCCAGGGCCAGCCGGTGTCGAAACGGTACGAGTGGTTACCAACGCTTCGATCAAAGGCAAGATCGCCGACTGATCGCCCAAAACGCTCAATCCTTCTGCGGCTCGGTCAATGCGTGCAGGATCTTTGTCGTGCAGATATCCTAGGTAAGAATTCCTACCGATTGCCTTGCCATTGTCCATGGATAACAGCGCATCGTGACACGCCTGGCGAATACGTGAATCCGCGTCCAACATACTCGCATTGGCGATTGCTTGAGCTGCGGCAGGAATGTTCATATTCTTGAGCAGTTCAATGTACAGCAATTTGAATTCGGGCCGAATATTGGATCTCAATAGCTCGGCAAGTTCCGCGATTGCGAGTGGGTCATTGATCTGTCGCAGCTTGAGCAGTGCAGCTTGAGATTTTGTACCATCGGTGTTTGCTTCATTGTGCCAGCGACGGATCTCTCGTCCGCGTTGCTTGACGGCAGTTTCAAGCTCGTCAGCTTGCTCCTTCATATCGCGCAGTTCTGGGAAAGTCCACTTATTTCCATCGCGGACCATTCCTCGTTGCCCAGACATTACTTTTTCAATGCGAACCCACTGATTCGATTTGTCACGTCGATAACCGAGAGCGGCCCGAGCTACTGCATGATCGGGCTCGAAATCCAACATCCTTTCGTAATGCGCTTTCTCGTTGGCTGGCAAACCATTCTTGTGGCACCACGCAGCCAAGGCACTGTGTCCTGCGAGGCTATTCTCTAGTTCGCCGAGTTTGGCTTCGTACTCGGCCATCTTGTCGGTGGACTTGCGGTGACTTTCAATTTGATTCTCGGGGACCAGCACTTTGATATCGTCGGATATCTCCACGAGGTAGGCTTTGCGGCCGCTGATAAACATCGCCGATCCGGAGATCGTACGTCCGTCTTTCATTTGAAACACATCGGCGCAAAGCTGACCGTTTTTGCCTGCCGGCATAGATATCCAGCAACATACGCCCAGCACGATGATCAAATTGGTCTTAACGAAGTCGCGTGTTAGTTTACTCGTGAGGCTACAACGCAAGTTTTCGTTCGTGCTGGTCGCGAGCATCATTTTCTCAGCTCCGTAACAGATTGATTTAATCGGCCGTGCGTGGCAGCGCTGTGGATCAATCGCACAAACAGTGCCCTACAAGTTGCAATTATAGCTTACTTGTTTTTGATCGCATACAAATTGTTGTAGGTGCGAATGTACAACACGCCGTTGGAAACTACTGGAGAAGCGGTAATTGGCTCGCCGAAGTCGTTGGCGGCCACGATTTTGAAATCGGGACCAGCTTTTACAACAGTACAGCGTCCATCCTTGGCACAAAAGTAAATATGGCCGTCGGCATAGATCGGACTTGTGCGATGTTCGACGCTTCCGTGAGTACGCATGTAATAGCGCTCTTCACCAGTCTGCAGATCTAAGCACTGTAGCTTGCCGTCTTTATGTAGGTTGTAAACCAGACCATTAACTACCAAGGGGATGGAAACATCTGGAGTAGTTTTCGTCGACCAGCGCACAACTGACGAATTCCCCGTGATGTCACCCTTCAAGCCATCATTGATATTGATCACCAACGTGGGTCCCGCTTTCGCGGTTGGAATAATAATAGAACCAGCGGCAACGCCCGGCGAGGCAACAAAGCGGAACGTGGCATCGGGATTGCGAGTGTTGTAGGCCGAAGGACCATTCAGACCCGACAATCTCCACAGTTCCTCGCCAGTCTCCAGCGAATGTCCCGTCGTGCAATCGGCTCCATGGACCAGCAAAAATCGATGTTGACCGTCGTCGACCATAAATGGAGAAGCGTACGAGTGTTTGCATTCATATTGGGCATTCGTGATACGATCCACTCCCCAAATTTCTTTGCCTGTTAGTTTATCGAGCTTGACAACTTTTCCGGTTCGCGTGTTATCGTCGCGCCGCATCGCGCCGTGAATCAGTTGCAAGTACAAATGATCACCATGCAGAACGGGAGTCGAAGAAAGGCCAAACTGGATATCGATCCTGCCATACCGATCGGCGACATCGAACTTCCACACCATCTGTCCATCCACGGTGTAGCAAGCTAGAACGCCTGTCGAGAAAAATACCCAAACGTGCTTTCCGTCAGTCGATGGTGAAGGCGACGCTGAATTGCCCTCACCAGCGCGAGCATTCTGGTTGCCGCCGGTTACAGTTTGCCGCCACAGTTCGCGGCCGTCGCGGGTGGAACAACAGATCAACACCAGATCCGCGCCATTATCGTTGCCGACAGAAGACGTCAAGAAAATGCGATCGTCCCAAATTGCAGGTGTTGCTCCACCCTGGCCAGGCAACGGACTGCTCCACAGGATATTCTCAGATTTCGACCAATGAGTGGCGATTCCCTTTTCGTTCGACACTCCGTCGCTGCGCTGCCCACGCCACTGTGGCCAATTCTCAGCCACAGCCGGAGCGGTGAGTAACAAACAGCATATCCCAGCATAGATCGGTTTGATGGTCATCGTAGGTTAGAGCTCGCTAAAAAATTGGTTAGCAAATGAAAAGAGTGTCGGTACGCGCAAAATCTTCCGGGCACGGCAGCAAACCGGATGGCGCTGTGGATCTGATTATAGTATTTTGCCACAGGACTTTCGACTCCGTAAACCCACCTGCCGTTTTAACCAGCATGAGTTGAGTTTTCAGTGCTTTCAAATTGTTAACATGCGAAAAGCCTAGGCGATCCAAGATGTTGACGAGTTGGCAGGCTTGTTTTGCGTAGGCGAACTTGCGACTTGGCATTGCGTTTGCGTGAAGGCATCACCAATGCCCTGCTGGGATGAAGTCTGCCAAAACGCGATATTGAGTTCGAGGTGCAGCGTGCTTAGGCGAGCGGCAGATAGGAATATACCAGTACAAGCCCGAAGCGCAAGCGAGTGAGAGCCTGGATTGACATACGCCTGGTTTGACGCACTCGCTTGCGCTTCGGGCTTGTATTGGTAAATTTCCTTCTGCCGCTCGCCGCTCGCCGCTCGCCTTATGGCTGCTTAGCTGAGAAATGCACTGAAATCGAGGTTTCGCAGGCAATTTGAGGGGATTACGTGGACATTATTGCGCAAGTGACCAACTGGCTAGCCTAATTGAAGCCATTCTGACTAGGCGCAATGCAATGGAAAGTGAACAATGACGCAGTTATTTGCCTGCACACTAAATGGAATTGTCAGGTTTTCGCCCGCATTGATGGCGGGGCTTGTCGAAGTCGACCTTCACTGCGCAAGAAAGCAACTTTGCCACAAAGGGCGTTGCCAGAAAAGTCAGTGGATTTCTTGATCCACGTTTTTACAACATAAACACTTCGAGCACCAATCAATGGCAAAAAAAAATAAACGAGCCAATGTCAAGCATTATCGAACCACCGCTGAACCTAGTTTACAGCCCGTCACCGAAGAAGAGGTTGCAGAACTGCTATCCGGAGGCTCGGCCTCTGATGCGTCATCGGTTTTGAAATGGAACTCTGGCAAGCCGCATGTTCAGTCGTGGAATAACATTAATTGGGCTGCGGCAATCTGGTTGGCAGTGATTCATGTTGGGGCACTAGCGGCTCCCTGGACATTTACTTGGTCGGCATTGGCGATTGTGGTAGTACTGCATTGGGCATTTGGCAGCGTTGGTATTTGCCTTGGTTTCCATCGCATGCTAACCCACGGTGGATTCGCAACCTACGGATGGGTTCGACGCACGCTTGCAACGATCGGTTGTTTGGCAGGTGAAGGACCGCCACTGCAGTGGGTTGCTAACCATCGATTGCATCATGCGCGAAGTGATCAGGAGGGTGACCCGCATTCGCCCAAAGATGGTGCTTGGTGGAGCCATGCATTTTGGCTTGCGTTTAATGTTGGAGGCAGCAATCCACGCGAGTTCTATCGCAAGTGGGCACCGGATTTACAGAGGGAACGCTTTATGCGTGTATTGAACTATGCATTTGTGCCTTTGAATGTCGCGCTGGCGGTTGCCATTACCGGGATCGGCTATGCGATCTATGGTTGGGATGTTGCGGTTTCGTGGTTAGTTTGGGCTGTTTGCGTCCGCATGGTCTTGGTGTTGCATTCAACATGGTTGGTGAATTCAGCCAGTCATATCTGGGGCTACCGAAACTACGAAACGCGTGACGACAGCCGCAACAATTGGTGGGTGGCTTTGGTGACCTATGGTGAAGGCTGGCACAACAATCACCACGCTCATCCGCGCATGGCCAAGCACGGGCATCGCTGGTGGGAAATCGATTTGACTTTTCAGACCATTCGTTTGATGCGCGCACTAGGTTTGGTTTGGGATGTGGTCGATTACAAGTCTCGCGCCGAAAAGAGCGTCTAACAACGTGGAAGGTCCATAACTTGCGTGTCCCGTAGGGACAAAATGTCGGTAGCAGCAGTCCAAGACGATTTGCCGTCAATACCAACATCATGTCCCTGCAGGACGATAAAACATCCGGCGAATGTCCTTGCTACCAACATCATGTCCCTGCGGGACTTTTGAATCGCGCCGAAAATTCGCGTAATCTTTTGGGAGACAAGGTAAGACGGACGCTTGTTGATCTACGAAAATGGTTTGTACGGGTTCGATAATGGCAACGTCTTTTATGGCACCGAAGGCTTTATGGTTTTTTCGCGGCGCGGCGCATTTAGCATCTTCCTAGGTCCAAAGTCCGAGCCGGGCCCGACCGAAGGCAAACAGTTGCGAGGAAAACGCGGATACGATGAACATATGGATGATTTTCTGCAAGCGATTCGCACTCGCCAAACACCTCGTGCGTCGGCCATCACAGCCCACCGGTCCTGCGCTGTCGTGCACTTAGCGGAGATCGCTTTGCAAACTCGCGGGCGGTTAGATTTCGATGTCGAGCAAGAACGATTCATGAACTGCGATGAAGCTAATGAACTGCTGACCAAACGTTACCGACAACCGTATGGGCTGCCTACGGTTTAGCGGTCACAGCGAACACAGCGCGAATATGCCAGCAAACCAGTATCAGCAACTGACCGTTTAGAGTTTTGGCTACGTGGGAATTGGAGGGAAACTGTATGTTTTCAAGGCGCGAATTTATTGCAGCGATCGGAACGGTCGGAACTGGAACGGTCGCGAGCAATCACTTGTTGTCGGCCCAAGATACCACTGGTAGTCGCAAAAAGATGGCCGTCATCACCACCGAATGGCGCTATCATTCACACGCCTGGCATATGGCAGAGCGTTTCTTGGCGGGATATCCGATGAACGGTCGTTGGCACCGACCAGCGCTGGATGTCGTATCGGCGTATGTCGACCAGTTCCCTGAGAAAGACCTCAGCCGTCAACGCGCGGCGGAATTTGGTTTTACAATCTATCCGACGATTGCCCAGGCACTGCGGCTGGGCGGGGAGACAATGGCGGTCGACGCGGTATTGATCATCGGAGAACACGGCAAGTACTCCAAGAGTCAATTCGAACAAACCAAGTACCCACGTTACGAATTCTTCAAAGCGGCTACGGATGTGTTTCGAGCTGAAGGCCGTGTGTTACCGATATTCAACGATAAACACTTGTCGTGGAATTGGGAGTGGGCCAAAGAAATGGTCGCAATTGCTAAGGAAATGAAGATCCCGTTTACCGCAGGATCGTCATTGCCGGTGACATTTCGCATGCCTTCAATCGACATGCCCTACGGAGCTGAGGTCGATGAAATGATGTGTGTGGCAATGGGAGGAATGGACAGTTACGATTTCCATGCGCTGGAAGTTATCCAGTGCATGGCCGAACGCCGCCGCGGGGGCGAGACCGGAGTCGCCGCCGTGCAGGGCTTGCGAGGCGACTCGGTATGGCAGGCCATGGCCAGCGGTTCATGGGCCGCAGGAGGCTGGAATTCGCAACTGTTTGCAGCTTGTTTGTCGCGTAGCCATACGTTAGCGCAAGCGGAGTCCAACAGCCATCGGTATCCGACCGTCGAGCAAATCCAGCAATGGGTCAAGCAGCCCGTTGCCTATCGCATTGAATACCGCGATGGTACCAAAGCCACCATGTTGTTGATGAATGGCTTGGTCGGTGACTTTACATTTGCCGCCAGTCTCAAAGGGAAACCCGAACCAATTTCCACGCTGTTTCATCTGCCACCGAATCCGAACGTAGTCTATTCTGCAGCTTTGATGTCCAAAGCCGAGGAGACGATTTTGACCGGTAAATCCCCTTACCCTATCGAGCGAACGTTGCTTACATCGGGACTGGTCGAAGCCGGAGTTCGATCGGTGGGTACTGGGCAAGTTCGTTTGGATACGCCCCATTTGGATGTGCAGTATCAAGTCGAAAACAAGTCGACGTTTTGGGAACGCTAATGCACGAAAATGGTCCGAGCGACATCCGGCACTGGATTCGCAAATTCGCCATTGCCTTGCGCGGCATTCGTTTCGGCATGTCGGGCCAAACTAGTTTCACGGCGCACATCATTGTCGGAGTCATGGTTCTAGCCCTTGCCGTGCTGCTCAATTGTTCCAGTTCGCAATGGTGCGTCCTGCTTTTGTGTATCGGGCTGGTCTTTTCTGCAGAACTGGCCAATAGCGCCGTCGAAGAGTTGGCTCGCGGCTTGTGTCACGAGAAGAACGAAAACGTAGGCCGAGCACTTGATATCGCCAGCGGAGCCGTCCTATGTGCAAGCCTCTTCGCAGCAGTCATTGGCATCATCGTACTGGGGTCGCAACTCCTGGCGAAATTCGGCTGAGAGCTGCTACTGTCTTGTGTATCCATAATCTGTCCAGAGCATATACGGCCGACCAAGATAAATTAGGCCTGACAAAGCCCGCTAGCCAATTCTCATCCCGTGTTATCCAGTTTTCTCCCTGCGAGTTGGAAACTTCTTAACTCTCTTTCTCATGGCATCGAGGAAGCTCTTTGCGGCCGTTGAGTTCTCATAAATAAAATATCGTCCCAACAGCTCGAATGCTTGCGTCTGTTGCTCGGGTGTGAGTTCTTGCAGCAGATCCCTTATCCCTTCGTTCTGCGCGTCCTGTATTTTCTCGGCAATTCTCGATTCGATTGCTTGTCCTTTTACCATTAGATTCCGTTTCTGATTTTCATTTACACCAATAGCTTTACTAAGCTCCCCTACCGAGATCGCTTCAGTTAATCCGCGCTGAGATATCTCTATGCGAAATGCAATTTGTTTAAGTCGTTCTAACTGCCTTGGTAGCAAGATCTCTTCTAGAATGGTCGCTGCTCGGTCACTAAATTCTCGCTTAATAACATCAGATGGCTTGCGTTTCGGATCGGCCGAATTCTTGCGAACGGCGTTCATCATCTGATCAAAGTTTTCCTGTGATTTTGCCTCAATAGACCTCTCCTGCTCGCTGCTCAATTCCAGAGCGCGCCTAATGGTCTCATTGCTCAATGCTCCAATTTGAATAAGTGGCTCATTGGGCCAAATCGCCAACAATGATCCATCCCGATGTCCAATTGCTGCGCTATATGCCACGCTCTTAGATTGGTCAATTAGTTGACCTGGTGCAGGTGTTTGAGCAATACTATCCCTCACCGTAAATACCAGAAAAATAAGTAAAAACGAACTGCTTCTCATTGTTTTTCTCGGCTTGATTTGCAAATTAGAGAAACACTAACCTGTAGCGGAGTTTCGCCATTGCTTGCACAAGATATTGACAAGCTGGAAGCTTATCCCACGTTTGTTGAACGGTATTGGGATTAAAGCTCACATCGTCCTGCCGCCGTCGATGACCATCAGTTGACCGGTTACCATGGAAGTTCCTGTGGCAAAGAAGATTACCGCATCCGCAATATCATCGGGCTGAGATGGCCGAGGAATTGGATAATCCGCAGTCATCTTTTCGAGGTCCCAATCTTTGTTTCCTTCGCGAATCCAGCGCGAGTCGATCGGCCCGGGACAAACTGCGTTCACGCGGACCTTGGGAGCCATTACACGCGCCAGAGATTTTGTCATCGTGTTCAGCCCAGCCTTGCTGGCACAGTAAGCGATACACGAACCCAGTCCGGCAATGCCCGCAACCGAACTGATATTCACCACCGCGCCTCCGTCACCATCGCGCAAGAGTGAGGCCCCATGTTTGACACACAAGAATGGTCCTTTGAGATTCACCGCCAAGATGCGGTCCCATTTGTCGTCCGTCATAGAATCCAAGTCACTGTGAGCGATGAAGTTGGTGGTGGCGGCATTGTTCACCAGCACATCCAATCGCCCCATCTCGGCTCGCAACGCGGTGAACATCTTGACCACATCCGCTTCGCTGCCAACATCGGCCTGGACCAGCAATGCTCGCGCTCCTGCTGATTCAACCAGTCGCACCGTTTCGTGAGCGTCCGTTTCGCTGCGCGAGTAATTAACGACGACATCAAACCCAAGTTTAGCAAACCGAATCGCGCAAGCTCGTCCAACTCCCGTGGCAGAACCAGTTACCAGCGCGACGCGACGTGATGAGGCATTCATATCACTTTACCATTACAAGTAAACTCGCTGAGAGAAACCACCCAGGACAGAGAATAACATTTGACGAAACTGCCTGCGAGTGGAGTACAAGTTTGCCAAACTAATCCGTTGCTCATTCGTGCCTTCAAAAGGTGTCGGACCGGCGGTTGACTACACGCGTGGAAACATCCCCTGCTTTTCAAAGCTTCGCAGAATTAACCAGTTAATCAGAAAGAAAACTGCAAGGGCACTGTAGGCGTACCAATGGGGAGCATCCTTGGGTACAAACGGTTGGACCGCACTTCCAACCATCGAATGCAACACGTACCCCAACAATGCGTTTTTGCCAAAGGTTCTGAACACAGGTATCTGTACCCTCCAGATATCGCCCAAGACGTAAAAAATGACGTAGATCAACAGCGAAAACCCGGCGGAAAATGTCAGGTACGAGAGCGTTCCACCACGTTGGCTCATCATCCAGTAATTCCATTTTCGGTAATCGCTGGAATTCCATTTTCGGATTTTACTGCCATTGACTGTTTCAAATTCACGATGGGGTGGCGGAACGAACGGCGGTTCTGCCAGCATCGCGTTCCATCCGCCACTGGCCAGTTTGGCATTGATGCGTTCTGACGTCGGTAACACCGGATCAGAGGCGAGTTTCTCTTGGCTCAGTGCCGTCACTTGGCTCTCCGGCACGTCGTACAGCCGAGTACCACACGAAAACGCGTACCCCAATGCCATCAGCACAGCGCTCAATATCAATGGCTTGATCATACTAGGTCTGGCGTGCTCAGCGCCGGATGGCAACTTCGCAGTGCTGGGCACAAAAACGTCGCACGCTAGAGTGCCAATGATGGCTGGGATCGTCCAAGTTAGAAACCCAAGCGGCCCGCCATCGATTCCACTGGGATTGGTGTTCACCCAAGTGAAATTGAACCAGTAGGAAAGCACCACATGCAGCAGCGCCGAGAAGATCAACCAAGACCACCGCGCGCGACTGGAAAGGTGCACTACGGGCAAGATCCAAAAACTGGTAACCGCGATGTGCATCAACGTTTGAAACCATTCGTGCTTGAGCGGGTCCGCTATCGCGCCCCAAAATCCGAGCGTCTGCAATTGCTGCCACGTCGCAGCGCGCGCGCCAACTGTGTAGACGACCAAAGAGACCAGTACCAATCCCAATAACCTGCGGATCATACGGAAATATGCTGCGGCTGAACCTTGCGTTTGCATTCGTCGACCGAACGTTAATCTCAACGAGAAACCCACCGCGAATAAGAACTGCGGCATAATCGTATCGGCATAGCTGACGTAGTCGTGAGTATGCCGCAGAACTTGAGGACACACATCGCTGTGGCTGAAGTAGTTCACCAAGAACATGCCCGCAACGGTGTATCCGCGAAATTGGTCCAATGATACCAAGCGATCCGTTGCGGGTTGTTTGTCGGTTGAGCCGGCAGCAACGTTCATGGCGTGCACTTGGTCATGGAAGTATGGATTCGAAGAGTGCATGATTGGAATGATCGACAGGAGTTATACGCCGTATCGTGTTCCCATACGATACTCCGCTGGCCGCTGGTCGCAAGAATTTTGCTCGATAGAATTTTCTACCAGTTTAGAGCGGTTCGCAGACAGAGACGAATCAACTCTTCGAAGCAAGAAAATGGCATTTGCGTTTGTAGGCACTACCGAAACGTGGACTGAAAAGAAGTGAACCGCTGGCGCTAGCCACGGGCGCCGAAGGTGTTGCGATGCAAAAGTACGCACGACGTTCCAAATCCTAATGATTTCGGGCATCGAATGGCGATTCCCACGCAACACCTTCGGCGCCCGTGGCTAGCGCCAGCGGTTCACTTCTTTTCAGTCCACGCTGCTCGATTCATCGCTTGCAAGTATTTTTCGAAAAGTTGCTACAATCTGGGAATAAGCTCCAGTATTTTGGAGTCCATATTCTAGGCTCGGAAAAACAGTCGATGACCAGTGGCAAGTCAGGTCCCCTTGAAAGTGCTGGCCAAGTGATCCCCTCTGCGCAGAGTGATGATAGTCGAACCAGCCAATTTGAATTGGTGATCGAACGAAATCATCAAATAGTGTATCGGTACGCTTATCGGTTGGCGGGCTGCCAGTCGGCGGCGGAAGATATTTCGCAAGAGGTTTTTCTCAAGGCGTTCCGTGCTGCGCACCAGTTGCGTGAAACTGAAAAGGAGCGAGCGTGGCTGCTTGCCATCACGAGAAACGAATTTGCGAAATGGCTGCGCACCAAGCGGCCTAAGCAAATTGTCGAAGAAATAGCTAACGCAGACTATGCTGATTTGTCGCCCCACGATTACTTGGACAACCAGGATTGGATTGAGGTTGCACTGCGCGAACTATCGGAAGAGTTTCGCGAGGTCGTTTTGATGTACTACTTTGAAGATTTATCGTATGCGGAGATTGCCCAGCAACTGTCGATTCCCATAGGGACGGTGATGAGCCGTCTCAATCGAGGCCGCAACGCGCTGCGTCGCTATTTGGATCCGATGGCGGTTTCTAGGTGAGCATTGAGAGAATTGCGTATACATAAGAGGCTGTTACGTGCATCCGCACCAATTCAAAAACGGTGAACCTGATGACCTGGACGCGCGGCTGCGCGATTCCTTGCATCGCGTGCACGTACCAAGCGACTTGGCTGAACGCCTTCAAGCGGCGGTTCGCAGGGCTGCCCAGCGAGATTCGTGCGCTGAAACTGCTGACCAAGAGTTGACTGCAAGAGATCTGGCTTTAGAAAAGACATTGAACACTCGCTCGTATGTTTGTGTGACCGATGATATGTCGGCGAGCGTGCAGGCTGAGTTCTCTGAGTTGCCAACAATGTCAACTTCCATACATGCGACTTCAGTGGAGGCTCGCCGCCTAGATCGCCGACGGCTTTTACTCGTTACCGCAGCTGCAAGCGTGACTGGAGTTGTCGGTGGTTATTTCTACTACGCCAATGCTCAGCCGTTGGAACAATCGGTTGTAAAACGATATTGCCTCAGTCGCTTGAACGAATTGGACAAGCAACAACTCACTTGGCAGGAAATTCGCGAGGACCAGCGGCAAAGATTGGCTGCTGAGATCCAGCATCTCCCCACCACTCTGCGGTTGGCCAGTGAGTGCAATTTGCCTGCCGACAACTACATTAACGGAGGCCGAGCAATTCGAATAAATGCCCGCAACGGGATCGGCCTTATTTTATTCGACTTGGCGATAGCGCGTCCCATCGCGAATCTACATCGCTACTTCGTTCCATTACACTCCAACAGCGGAGTTTGGGGCCTAATTGGGCTCCACGATCGCGGCCGAGTTTTCGTACTGGCCGGGCTGTGCAAGGAGGCTGAGCTGCTCGGCCTCGTCGGCGCTGCTCAGCCTATCTAATTCCGCATTCGTTTGTTATGGATTGACCGTTCTACTGACAGCTTCTCCTAGGGGTGGCGCAGGTCTTCAACTGCCTTGGCGAAACCTTGAATTTGATTGTTTAGTAGTTGCACAGGACCGGCACCGGAGGAAATCCGAATTCCGACGCGTCTTTCGGCGGCGCGGGTTTCCTGGATTTCGTTGGAAGCCAGTTGAATGTGTTCCGTTTCGCCCTGAATGTCGATTGCTGCACTGGTCGCTGAACCAGTGTCGACGATGCGATTGCGTTCGATGCGATTGCGATGTCCAGCGAACGACTTGCCTCGCTCGGGACGGAAAACCACTCCGACTGTGCGACTGCGCAGAATCTCGTTGTCGATCACCAAATTATCGGTATCGCGGTGGCCGATCGACACGCTGATATCGTTCTCGACCAACTTGTTCTTTTCGGCCAAACCATATTTGACACCCCAGCAGAAAAAGATGCCGATGTGGTTGCGCTCTACATGATTGCCGCGGATGATCGGTCGTTGAGAACCCGAACCTGGGTGCAAGCCAAGATCGGCATTGTCGTGACTGAAACAGTTCTCAACGACGCAGTCGTGGCAGATTTGCCAACTAATACCATCTCCGTTGTTGTTGCGAGCTTCGACATGGCGCATGACGATGCGATTGCAATCTTGCAAGAAAATGCAGCCGCCATAATTCCCGTCCAGATGCGCGACGTGTGCGCGATTTCCGTCCAGCGTCAGATTTTCGATCACGCAGTTGTCGATGTACTCGCCTGTAACCAGTGGATACAAAGTCGAAGCTGTGGGAGTTCCAGACTGCCAAAAGTTATTGCGCAAGGCTTTATCAAGTTTGAATCGATTGCCAGACCGAGCGATCAAGGTTCGTTTGAGTACAGTATTGCCACCGTCATCCGGGTTCTTGGTTCGTAACAACACGCCGTCGCCGATCTCAAGGCCTGTAGCATCCTCCAGCGTAATCTCTTGATCGTACCAATCGCTATCGACGATCAGTTTGGTCGCCTTCGATGGTGTCTTTTTCAATACCGTTTTCGCTCCATGTCCCAGCAAGCGAACTTTCGAGGCAAGAAAGACGGAGTTTCGCAACAGATACTCACCAGGCAAAATCTCCACCGTACCGCCACCCAATCTTGCCACATAATCAACAGCGGCTTGAATGACTTTTTCATCGGAGCCTATGAGCTGCGCACCGGCCGACGGTGTTGAGCTGACTCGAATTGTCAGTTTCTCATCCCAGTTGGGTTCGACTGCGGTGTCGCCCGACGTCGCTCGCGGCTGCGTCACCGGAGGACGATCCTCGCATTGCGCTTCGGGAATCAACCGAGTATGGCAAACGACGATCGTAAGAAAGAGACTTGCAATAAGAGCTCGAGTTAACTGGTGGCATGTCATATTGCGACCTTTACGTGATGTGCAAGATACAGCGGAAGTATTGGGGCGCGTTTTGTTTTCGTGGAGCGACTCCTCCACTGGTTGAGTATCAAGTTTACCGAGAATACGATAGCAGATTAAGTCAGCTAGCAAAATAAACACCGCGCCCTGCATCGCTGAGCCGCAAAAACTAATTGCTCGCGTTTGGACTACTAACTACTCAGCAAACAATTGATTTGGTGCTGATGTTGTTAAGAATGTATGGTAATGGCGGAGGTTGGGTTATGAGTGAAGTCCTGCATTTGAATACGCATCAATACGATGCCATGGTGGCTCGAGGAGCGTTCGAGAATCTGGGAAAGCGCGTCGAGTTAATTCATGGAGTTGTCCGACAAATGAACCCGGCTGGGCCAGTTCATGGTGACTTAATCGACTACTTAACTCGTTGGTCCGTCGACAATACTCGTTCAGACGAAGTTCGAGTTCGAGTACAAAGCGGCATTAGTTTACCGGAATTCGATAGTCGGCCCGAACCGGACATCGTTTGGCTAATTCCCAAACGTTACATGAATGCTTACCCTACCGCCAAAGATGTGCTTCTGCTGATCGAAGTCGCTGACAGTTCGTTGGAAGCCGATCAGAACTTGAAGATGAGACTGTATTCAGCATCCGGGATTCCCGAATATTGGGTTGTGAGCGTTGCAGATGAAGTGGTTCACGTCTTTCGCGAGCCATGCGCCCACGGATACCGCTGGCTCGTCACCGCCAAGGTTGGAAGCGAAATTGCGCCCACAGTTCGCCCGATGGCCCTCTTGTCAATCGCGGATCTATTCGGGCACCAATAGTTTGAAGATTCTTAATCGGCGATGAACTTGGACGCTGGCCACGATTCATTTTCGGCGATTTACCGCTTTGGCATGCCTAGACAAAGCATAGCATTAACCATGTGTAATGGGGGTATCAGCTTGCCAATGAAATTCGCGTCTGTAACATAGAGCACTACAATTTTGGGTCGGGAAAGTGCCGCTGGCGACTTGCTCGGTGCGATCTCCTGCATTTGCTGGATAAATTCGACAATAGTCCGATCCACCCCACACACATTCCCCTCTGAGGATCAAACAAAATGACGAGAAGAAAAACACGTAGAGATTTTATGGGGCAATCGGCCACGATTGCTGCCGGATACTGGATCGGAAGTCAAGCCATTTCGCGAGCCCAAACATCGGCGCTGAATTCGCTGAGCGCAGCGAGTGTCGGCGTGGGAGGAAAAGGGGGCAGTGATTCCAGCCATATCTCCGAACAGGGTGTTAGGATTGTCGGTATCTGCGACGTTGACCAGCGAACGCTGACTAAGAAAGCACGCGAGTTTCCCGACGCGGTGCATCATACGGACTATCGTGAAATGCTCGACTCGTTGGGAGACAAAGTTGACGTCGTCACGGTCAGCACACCGGACCACAATCACGCTTGTGCAGCGATCAAGGCCATGCGTATGAAGAAGCATGTCTACTGCCAAAAGCCATTGACTTGGTCGATCTACGAAGCTCGCATGATGCGTGAAGTCGCTCAACAAATGGGCGTCGTGACGCAGATGGGAAATCAAGGGACTTCCGAAGACGGATTGCGTGAAGCGGTCGAAGTGGTTCGGTCTGGTGCGCTGGGCGATGTTACCGAAGTTCATGTTTGGACCAACCGTCCAGTTTGGCCGCAAGGTGTTGGTCGCAAGGCCGGTGAAGATCCGGTTCCAAAGGAATTGAATTGGGATGCGTGGATTGGTCCAGCGCCAATGCGCCCTTACAAAGAAGGCGAATACCACACTTTCAATTGGCGCGGATGGGTTGATTTCGGCACTGGTGCGCTGGGCGATATGGCCTGCCATACCTGCAATCTGCCGGTGATGTCACTTGAGTTGTGGGATCCGATTGCGGTAACTGCGGTTAAGAATCCGGGGATCTTTGAGAATGAAACGTTCCCAGCCGCAACGATGCTGAAGTTTGAATTTCCCAAACGCAACAACTTGGTGGCGTGCAATTTTTATTGGTACGATGGCGGCAACCTTCCCAGCGAAGACTTGTTGAGCAATTTGCCCGAACGGTTCCGTTTGAGGATTGCCAAGCAGCGAGAAGGCGGCCAAAAGACTAGCGCCGCGCTCATTGTTGGCTCGAAGGGAATGCTCTTGTCGGAGAATGATTACGGAGCCGCTTATACTTTGCTGCCGACCGAGAGTTTCAAAGACTACAAGAAACCCGAGCCGACGCTGCCGAGAATTCCTCATGTTCCCGAAGCCAAGGGTGGCGATCAACGTCAGAAGTGGGAATTCGTTCAGACCATCAAGGGCGAATACAAACCCGGAACGATGTCCAATTTCGGCTATGCCGGACGCCTGACGGAAACGATTCTGGTGGGCAACTTGGCTGTGCGCGCCGGCGAGGGGCAGCGCATTGAGTGGGACGCCAAATCGATGAAGAGCACTAATTTGCCGGAGTTGAATAAGTACGTTCATCGCGAATATCGATCTGGCTGGACACTCGGCTGATCCAAAAAACGTACTTCGCTTCGGTCCACGAGAGCCGCCGCAGTTCGTTATCTTGAATTGTGGCGGCTCTTTTTTTGTCGCTTAATGACTTGGGCGAGATATAAGAAAACGCTTTAGTTTAGCCGCGGCGCTCTGTAGCGATTTGCCCTGGGCTGATTTGCGATTGGCGTTTGGGTGCTAATGATGAGTCCCGTTCGATTGGTCGGGCCGAATCCTCGTTTAACCCCAATACCGTTCAACGAACGTGGGATAAGCTTCCAGCTTGTCAACCTGTAGCGGAGTTTCGCCATTGCTTGCACAAGATCTTGACACGCTGGAAGCTTATCCCACGTTCGTTGAACGGTATTGGGGTTAAACGAG
>SYJV01000526.1 GCA_005798335.1 Planctomycetaceae bacterium
CCATGGTCATGGTGGCCGTGAGCCTCTTCTTCTTCCTCTTTCGGGATTTCTGTGATTAGCGACTCTGTGGTTAGCAGCAGCGACGCTACACTCGCAGCATTCTGCAACGCTGTGCGAACTACTTTGGCGGGATCGATAATCCCAGCTTTAACTAGGTCGCAATACTTTTCTGTATTAGCGTCGTAACCTTCGCTGGCACCCTTCTGCTGACGAACGCGATTGACCACGACTGCTCCATCAACTCCAGCGTTATTCGCAATCGCTCGCAGCGGATAATCGAGTACGTTGCGAATGATGTTCACACCCATCGATTCGTCACCTTCGACTTTAATCTTTCTCACCGCATCTTCGCATCTGAGCAGAGCGACACCGCCGCCGGGCACGATGCCTTCTTGCAACGCGGCTTTAGTTGCAGCTTTGGCATCATCCAGCAGAGCTTTACGCTCTTTCATTTCTGTTTCGGTCGCCGCACCGACTGTAATCTGAGCCACGCCACCGGCCAGTTTCGCCAATCGCTCCTGTAGCTTTTCACGATCATACTCGCTGTCGGTATTCTCGATCTCTTTGCGAATCTGCTCGGCCCGTCCAGCGATTGCGTCCTTCTTGCCAGCACCACCGACTATCACTGTTTCTTCGCTAGTAATGCGAATTCTCTTGGCTCTTCCCAAATCCGTCAGCTTGACGCTCTCTAAATCAATTCCCAAATCCTTGAAAATCGCTTGACCGCCAGTCAAGACGGCGATATCGCCCAAGATCGCTTTGCGACGATCACCGTAACCGGGCGCTTTGACGGCACAAATATTCAAGATGCCGCGCATCTTGTTAACTACCAAGGTTGCCAGCGCTTCGCCTTCGACATCTTCAGCAATGATCAACAAGGGCTTCTTAGACTTGCTGGATGCTTCGAGCAGCGGAATGAGTTTCTTGTTTGTGCTGATCTTTTCTTCGAACAACAGCACGTAACAATCATCCAGTTCCACGGAAACCGTATCAGCATTTGTTACAAAGTGAGGCGAGAGAAAGCCTCGATCGAATTGCATTCCTTCGACAACTTCTACCGTTGTCTCTGCACTTCGGCCCTCTTCTATCGTGATGACGCCGTCTTTGCCGACTTTTAGGAATGCGTCGGAGAGAACTTCGCCGATTCCAGGATCGTTGTTTCCAGCGATCGTAGCAACTTGCTTAATTTCTTTTTTGCTCTTTTCGTCGATAGCGATCGCCATCTTCGTCAGTTCAGCCGAAACCGTCTCTACGGCTCGTGAAATACCTCGCGCCAGCGCCATTGGGTCTGCCCCAGCGGCGATCATCTTCAGCCCTTCACGGAAGATAGCCTCTGCCAAAACCGTCGCGGTAGTCGTGCCGTCACCAGCCACGTCGTTCGTTTTGCTGGCAGCTTCCTTAACTAACTGAGCGCCCAAGTTTTCGTACGGGTCATCCAGCTCGATATCTTCAGCAACCGTAACACCGTCCTTGGTGACTTTGGGTGACCCCCAGCCTTTATCGAGCACTGCATTGCGGCCGCGCGGGCCAAGCGTACTGCGCACTGCTCGTGCGAGCTTCGAGACTCCAGCCAACAGCGGTTGGCGGGCTTCATCATCAAACACCATCTGTTTTGCCACGTTTGGACTCCTACGATTGAATTATGTCCTGGCCACAAAAAGGTCCTGGCCATGTAAATCCAACAGCCTATGGCGCACCACGACCATGGGCGATTGCAACAAGCACTATTACCTAAACCGAACTGTACAGTCTGGCAGCCATTTTTTTCGTGGTTGGGGGCAATGCAACTGCTGTGCCACAAAAATAATCGTGAAGTTCAAGATCAGGCTGTGTCACGACTTACGCCAAGTAACTAATCGTCGATGAGTTTGGCATCGAGACCCAGATCATATGCTTGCCAAATTGGCAGCAGCCAGGGATCGAATATGACTGCTGTAAGCATGCTGACGCGTACTGCTAGCAAATTCGCTAATGCCAAATAGAAATGCCGATCATAGTCCACGAGTGAACGTTTGAAGGGAATCTGCTGCGCGGAGGAGCTTGCGATATTGGCCAGTAACACCAAACATACGCCACCAGGAGAGCACAAATTCTACGACCGTTGGGGTGGGTTAATCATCCTGAGCATGGTCTGCGCCGCTCCGTTTATTTTTTTTGCGGCAGGCAAGGCAGTTCAAAACAACGTCAACAAAGTCGAAGACTGGCTGCCCAAAAGCTATATAGAAACCACACAACTGCGATGGTTTCGCGAGCATTTCATCTCGGATCAAGTGGTGGTGATTAGTTGGGACGGATGCCGCCTGGGAAGTCAGCGCGAGGGTGG
This sequence comes from Planctomycetaceae bacterium, assembly GCA_005798335.1. Taxonomy (GTDB): domain Bacteria; phylum Planctomycetota; class Planctomycetia; order Pirellulales; family Pirellulaceae; genus Aureliella. The sequence continues at coordinate 2,324 of SYJV01000526.1, forward strand.
TCATTTTGCGGATGACCCGAGAATCGAACGCTTGGCGCAATTGTTAGTTCCTGATGATCCCGCCATTTCGCACAAAGTTGAATTGCCGCGTTTGGACGAGCCAACTCGCCAGGAGATCCCAAAGTACTTCAAGTCGGTAATGACCGGTCGGAGATTACTGGAGCGCCTAGAATCTCCGCCGACGAGCATTTCGCACGACGAAGCCGTGCGGCGATTGCAAGGAGCTGCGATTGGCCAAGACACACAACAAACATGCTTGATCGTTGGCTTGCATGACGCCGCCACGCGCGAAATGAAAAAAGTACTCGGTCATGGTCAGGATCGAAGACTGTTGCCGGATGTCGAACCCGGTTTGCTGCATCGATTGATTGCCGCAGCCGGGATTACCGATGCGGAAGCTCATTTGGGCGGACCGCCGATCGACAATGTCGCCATCGACGAAGAGGGCGAGCGCACGCTTGTGCGGCTGGCTGGCTTTTCGGCCTTGCTCGGGCTAGCGCTGGCATGGTGGTCGCTGCGCAGTGTTTTGCTAACCGGCATCGTTTTCGCCACGGGAGTCTTGAGCGCGGCTACGTCGTTGGGAATCGTCTGGATGTCGGGCCAGAACATGGATGCGATCATGATGTCGATGCCATCGCTGGTGTATGTCCTGGCCATTTCGGGCGCTGTCCACCTGGTCAACTATTATCGCGAGGCCGTGCTCGACGGAGGACTAAACGGCGCGGCTGAGCGAGCTGTCTTGCATGCATGGAAGCCGGCCTTGCTGTGTTCCACGACGACTGCCATTGGTTTGATTTCGTTGTATGCCAGCGAGCTGATACCGATTCAGAAATTTGGTGTCTATTCGGCGATCGGAGTGATGAGCCTGCTGTTGATCTTGTTCTTTTTGCTACCCGCCGCACTCCATATTTCTCAAATTGGCAAGCGGTGGCTGAGAGATACAAGTATTGCTGACCAAGCAAATGCTCCTGAGAATTTGCCGACGCTTGACGGCGCGCCGAGTTTCGCTGCTTCGTCCAACAACTCGGCCATCGACTTGGCGGCAGTAGGTGCAACTCATCGTTTGACGCCGATGGAGAAAGCTTGGACTTGGCTGGCCAGTGGAATAGTGCGCAACCATACGCGAGTTTCGTTCGGCTGTATTCTTGTGATCTGCCTGTTTGGGTACGGACTGAGTCGTTCATCGACCAGCATCAATTTGCTCGAACTATTTGACAGCCAGGCAAGAATTCTGCACGACTACCGCTGGATGGAAGAAAAGCTAGGCATGCTGATTCCACTGGAGGTCGTGGTAAAGTTCTCGCCGGAAAGCCAGTTGGCGGTTGGCGACTTGGATGCTCAGCGCCATGGCGACCAGTTTCGCCTCAGCTTCCTTGAGCGAATGGAGACAGTTGCCGCCGCGCACGAGACGATATTGCAGCGATTTGGAAATCAGGGGACTGGAATCATTGGCGGTTCGATGTCAGCGCTAACGTTTACACCGCCATTGCCGTCGGCGACCGGAAATACGCTCAATTTCATGCATCGTACGGCGCTAAACATGCGTTTGGAAAGCAGTAAAAGCGACCTGGAAAAAAGCGGCTTCTATAAAGTCGACCCCAAAGATGGATACGAACTTTGGCGCATCAGCTTGCGAGTGGCCGCTTTCAAGGGCGTTGATTACGGCGCGCTGATTGGAGAATTGAATCAGTTGATCGAACCTGTCATTGTGGCTCACCGTCAACGAGTCAAAGTACTTAGGCAGCTTGCGGCGTGGGACTCGTCAGGTAATTTCGCTGGCACCCGCGTGATGGTTTGGAATCGTGGCCAAGCGGCAACCGAATCGAAAACTCTAGAGCGTTCGAATATCGGAGCAGTTTCTGAGTTGTTAACCAAAGCTCGATGCAAGGTGTTCACGTGTGATTGGCCCATTTCCCAAACTCCGCTTGTTCGCTTGGAAAAACTCGAGGCATTGGACGCCGTCGTCGTGGCTGGCGCAATCAGCGACACGGAAGTCGGGACGCTGCGTGGCGTCGTGCCACGCGTTATTGATGCTCGTGAGTCAACACCGAAAAACGCTTTGGCAAGCGAAGCGACTGGCTGGGTGTCGGCGGTTCACACCGGTGTTATTCCTATTGTTTACAAAGCACAGCGCTCTCTGCTGAACAGCTTGATTCAAAGTACGATTTGGTCATTTTTAACCATCACTCCGCTGATGATGCTGGTGTCGCGAAGCGCGTTGGCAGGCATGGTCGCCATGATCCCCAACGTATTGCCGGTATTGTTAATATTTGGCGGCATGGGTTGGTTAGGCATTGCAATCGATATTGGTTCAATGATGTCCGCCAGCATCGCACTCGGCGTAGCGGTCGACGATACAATTCACTTTCTCGCTTGGTATCGCGAAGAACTAAACCGACTCTTGGATCGTCGGTTGGCCATTGTGACTGCCTATCGCCGATGCGCAACTCCGACACTCCAAGCTGCGCTGATCAGCGGACTTGGTCTGTCCGTTTTCGCGCTCAGCACCTTTACTCCTACACAGCGATTCGGATGGCTGATGCTGACCATCCTCATTGCTGGAGTTGTTGCGGAATTGATCATGTTGCCAGCCATTCTCGCTGGGCCACTGGGACGCGTTTTTCACCCCGCGTCCGACCGTCCAAGTGCGCTTCAAGTACTGGCTGATAAGGCTCGCCAGGCAACACGCAAGATCTACCGCAGCGCTGAATCAGATGCTGCTCCCACAGAGCGAAAAGCCGCATGACCGAAATTGAATCCAATAGCTCGACAACGATCAATCCGTTTGCTCCACCATCGGACTTTACGCCTCCGCTAGTAACCAAAGAAAGTCTCCAGGAGTATGCCTCGGTCACACTTGGGTTGTATCTCCAACGACTGGCCATTTGGACGACCGTTTGTGTTGTTAGTGCTGGACCGAGTTTTTTCTGGGGGTGGGGAACGTTAGGTAAGAACCAGATCGCAGCCATGTGCGTCGGTATCCTGGCTTTCATTCTCGCCTATTCGATCCTCGACATAGCCACTATCAATCAACCATGGCGAAAAAACCGTCGTAATCGAATTACGCTGCGCATTGGCTATATCACCAGAATGGTCATTTCCGCGATTTTCCCGATCGGCGGGATCTTGGATATGTTTTGTGGAATGGTGTCGATACAGGCGACTAGCTGGATTTTAGGTTATACACAGGAGCCAACTGAACCAGGCTTTTGGTTCGTCCTGGCGATTACTATTGCCCAAGGTCTCGTCTTGAATGCCGTCCTGGTTGTTTTCATGTCGATCGTTCACCTAATTCAGATGGCGATGAGCGGCAATTTGAAGCACCCTGAGTAGACAAGTGCGATTTGTAACTGCACGAGGGCAAATTCTCCAATAAACAGCGCCACGAATCGCCTGCCGAGTTGCCATATACACTTGGGCCAAAGAGAAAAAAATAGAGAGTTTTTCGGTTTTGACGAACGAATCCCATCAAAAGCTGCCCTAGTCAACGTTGCCTCTCGGGGTGAGAATGACACAACTATGTTCTGGTATACCCTAAATTCCCCCGTCGATCGTTTACTGAAGTGAGTGCGACTTAGTGGACCGAAGATTTTTAGCATGGTTGTTGGTATCCGCTTCGCTGTGCTTTTTGTGGGTAGCGTTGCAGCAGCGGTTTCAGCCGCCCCCTGCCGATGCAGACGCAGGTGTTCCACAAGCTGCGAATGCTGAGCAAATCAACCCACCAGCAGACGATTCCAAGGACAGTAACAACCCCAAAACACCCGAGCCGAAAGCTTTGCAGATTGGCGGTCCAGCGCCCGCAGAAGGTGTCCAGAAAGTTGTTGCTCCCAACTATGCGGAAAAACTCGTCACTCTGGGATCGATGGATCCAGCGGCGGGTTATGACCTGTTGGTCGCGATCAGTAGTCGCGGTGCAGGTGTCGAACGCATCGAACTAGTAACGCCCGACTCAGCCAGTCGGTTCAGTTTTCGAGCGCTGGAACAGATGGGCGGTTACTTGGGATATCTCGGATGTCAGCCGAGCACTGCTGGCCTGAAAATCTACTGCGTACCTCCCGGTTCTCCCGCCGAGCTTGCCACTAGTGCCACGGTCGCGGGTGGGCTGTCGGTTGGCGATGTTCTGAAATCGTTCAACGCCCAGAGTGTTGAAACCGTTGATCAACTGCAGAAATTGCTCGACGATACCAAGTCGGGTGCCAAAGCGATCGTCGAGGTGGTTCGACAAATTGACGGTGCTCCCCAAACACTAAATTTTACAGTTACGCTGTCGCAAACTCCGCTCGATATTCTACGCACGCAGGAACACTCCGCTGAACAAGTTTACGGCAACATCGCTCGGGCAAGCTGCTTGACGACGATCGCAGCCATCGATTCGCTGCGCATTGCCGCGAATCAAAAATCGCTCCCTGGCTTGGAGTCCATATCCAAGATCAATTGGGAAGTTTTACCGCTGGTTGTTCCTGGCGGGCAAGGCGTTGAGTTCCGTCTGCCCCTGGATGCGTTTCTCTCTGAACACAAAGTGCCCAACGAACTCGATCTGGTCAAGCGATTTCGTTTGTTACCGACCGCCAACAGCGATAGCAAAGCCGGTGTCAGATTCAGTTTGGATCTGGAAACTCTAGTCGTGAATCGTAGCCAGTCGTCGGTCGAACTGGCGCTGCGTCAAGATGGTTTATCCGGATTGACGTTAGAGGGTTGGTGGTATTCGGTGAAAGTCAGCCCGTATTTTTTTCGAGGCGCTGGCCAGCGAGACGTGTTGTATAGCACGCTAACTAGCGGGCATTCTATTCGGCTAAACCGCGATGTTTACGACGCTGCCATTGAAAGCCCCCTCGCTCCAGATCGCGCGATGTTCGGTGCGGGAGAATCGTCGGAAGCAAGAACACTGAAGTACATCGGCGTCGATGCGCAGTATTTCGCAGCGGCAATGGTTCCTCATCCTGAGCATCCCAATGGGTTGGCCAACCTTTATCAAGCTGCGTCGACCGCGATCGCCGATGTTCCTGCGCTACCGAAATCGCAAACCCAAGCTACCAACGTCTCGTTTTGGTTCGATACCGAGTCGATTGTGATTCCTCCGGGACAATCCAAGAGCACTCACGTGCGTATCTTTGCCGGGCCCAAGGACCCGACCATCTTGGCCAGCTACGGTTTGGAACGGTTCATTGAATATGGCTGGTTCCCGATGATCGCCAAGCCGCTTTCGTGGGTGCTGCAGTTCTTTTACGGCATCGTTTGGAATTATGGGTTGGCCATTATCATGTTGACCGTGGTGGTGCGAGCCTGCATGTTTCCGCTGGGCCGCCAAGCCGCCATCAATGCTCAACGGATGCAAGAGCTGCAACCCGAGCTGAAAAAAATCAACGACCTGTACAAGGACAACATGGAGAAACGCGCCAAGGCGATGCAGGAGTTGTATGCCAAACACAACTTCCGTCCTTTGTCCGGATGCTTGCCACTGTTCATTCAAATTCCCATTTTCATCGGCCTGTATCGCTGCTTGAGCGTCGATATTTCACTTCGCCAACAAGCCCTGATTCCTGGAATTGCATGGTGCTCCAATCTCGCTGGACCAGATTTATTGGCCGATTGGAGTAGTTGGATGCCCCAGTTTTTTGCCGGACGCGGTGTCGGCTGGTTAGGACCCTACTTCAATATTCTGCCAGTCTTAACTGTCGTACTGTTCCTCGTTCAGCAAAAAATGTTGATGCCCAAGGCGACCGACGAACAAACGCAGATGACCCAGACCATGATGCAGTATATGACGCTGTTCATGGGCGTGCTGTTCTTTAAAGTCCCCAGTGGTTTGTGCATTTATTTCATCACGTCCAGCCTTTGGTCATTGGCTGAGCGTCAACTTGTCAAGCGGCTCGTGCCACCCAGGCCACCCGGCACGTCGTCACTGGCAACCAGTCCGGCTTCGCCAGCGGGAAGTGGCACGACCAGCACCAGCAGTTCGCGCAGCCAAACGACAAGCGTGAATTCAAGTACCAGCAATGCTCGCGAGAACGCGCGACCTGCGAATCGGCCGCCCGTCAAACTGCCGGCCTGGGTACAGAAACTGCAAGAATTGCTCGAGAAACCCGGCAATCACAATAGTACCCATCGCAACGACGCCAACATCGTTCGCGATTCGAAAACGGCGCGTCCCAACAAGCCACAGCCCGAAAACCCTCGTGATCGGAAGTCGAAGAAACGTCGGAAATAAGCCCTGCTTGGGAGCAGTTCCACATACTTCAACGCAGTGGTTGGTTGCTCGGAGGTTGTGCGACTCGTGGGGAATTGCCTGGGGCAACGGGTGGTTGTTGCGGTGGTTGATGTTGGAAAGGCTCGATAATTACTTTCCAGTCTTTTGGAAGTCGGTCGGGGATGAACGACTCAGCAAATGGATTGAGAGTCACGGGGTTCTTATCACGCTTCAAAAAATCATAGATCTCTTTATGTTCTGCCCCCGGCCGCCAGTTGGGCAAGAATACGATGAGCCCCTTGGGAAGAACTTCCACGGCATCCAACACAATTTGAACTCGCGAGTAATTTTGCGCATCTGCGGACGTCTTCGGCCATGCCTCCAGCCAGACTTCATTGCTGCGACCTTCGGGAGGCACCAAAGGTTGAATCCAAAATCGGGATTTGATTTCGGCCGCATTCACGCCAAAAAGAAAGGGAAGCGGACTTAAATAGATTTGTTTTCCTCGCATATTGGGAGGCAATTCAATTTTGGAGCATTTCTTTTCATTGCGATCCAGAATTTGCACGAACACGCCATCACAAATCCAGTATTCGCCAAATTCGTTGCGTTTGTTGACTTCGAATAAGGGTTTGTTGTTCGCATCCAGACCTGTAAAGAATCGCAAGTCGTCAATGCGAAACAGGCCCTTGTCAGGCGCCATGTATTTCAGTTCGCCAGATGCAACGGAATAATAGCCAGTCGCATTTAGTGCTGGGTCATACTGAAATCTTTTGAATTCGCACTTCAGACGTTCGACCTTGCTGGTTTCTTTTTGCCACGCGTCCAGCACTTTATCCAGGTACTGTTGAAACGCAGGAGTTAGCGGCGGAAATGGCGCGACGGCCTGCTGGACAACTGGTTGTTGATTAGTCAGTTGTTGTGGTCCAGGATTCTGCTGTGCCCCGGCCAACTGCTGTTGTCCGGAAGTCGCGAACTGGTTTTTTGGCTGATTGCTATACTGACTTTGCGCACAAAGATTTACACCGGCAAACAGTAGAGCCAACCAACCTGTGACGATGATGCATTGGAAACGGTGCATGGGCATCTTCCCTGACGCAGTGGTAAGAATAGAATACGGACTCAGTTGCCACGATCCGGCACCAACCCGTTGCGCAAATCGAGTATCGAACGATTGTCGCACAAGTTATTTCGAGTTGTGAAAAACAATCATAGCAAGGAACACGGAGTCCCCCTAGGTCGATTTCTGGAAACTCAACCTGCATTGCTAGCATATGGAATATTGGTTCGCAGCGTGCGCCCAGGAATCCCCGTCACGAATGATGAGAATCCGTCGCCTATGGGTCAACCGCCTCAGCATCCGGTATGGAATTGGCGGGCCAACCGAGAGCCCACTGAAGTTGAAGCTGCGCGCGATTGTAATCGATTACCGCGCGTAGGTAGGCACGTTGGGCTGACTCTAGTGCCTGTACGGACTGCAGAGCTTCAATGGGGAGTCCTTGCCCATTGCGGATTCTATCTAGATTCCTGCGGTACGAATCACGCGCTGATTGTATTGAGTTCTGCGTCACGTCAACCTGTTGTCGCCGCAGTACGACCTGCGCGTTCGCCTCAGCGACCTCCTGGGCAACCTGATCCATCATGCGCAATTTGTTAAACATTGCTTGTTGGACCTGAGCATTGCGCTCGCGTCTGGCCGCACGCTCACCGAAACCAAGGTTGCGAACTTCCCACATCATGAGTGCATCGAAGTCGTATCGGTCTCCGAAATCGTTGACTTTGCTGCTCAGTCCACCACCAAATCCTCCGGTGCTAACCCCGAGCAACACGCTTGGCACAAACGGTGCGAACTTCTCCCTGCGGAATGCTTCGCAAGCTGCCGAAACCAGCGCTTGAGATTCCTTGAGCTCAGGGCGTGAGGTCAGACCTGTGGCAATTAGAGTCGGTTCGTCCAGCTGTTCCATCAGCTTCAAAGGTACTGCGGCAGTATCCTGAGGAAGAATCTCGGTCGACATTGGAATGCTGAGAGCTCGTGCCAGCCGAGTCGACGATACCAAACGCCTTTCTTGCGCCGACAATAATCGATTCTGCAGCAATGCCCGCTCGGTTGACATTCGGTCGGAGTCCGACGGCAGACCTTGGCCAGCTTCCGCGAAGTTTTGCGTGATGTCCGCTAACTCTGCTGTCCGCCGAGCCGACTCGGTCATGATTTGCATGTCTTGATACGCATCCAGCAAATCGATATACGCGGTACCGGCAACGAGCAACTGCTGGTTGAGTGCCGCGGTCGCAGCATGACCCTGGGCCCATGCCGTTTTTTCCGCGAAATTCGAAAGAAAAATGGCGTCCGCGAGATGGAACTGAGCTACCACGCCAGGGCGCGGTGTCGTACCGGCTGCGATGGCTCCCACTCCCAGGCCATATTGCAATGAGTTGCTGTTGATATCCACAATCGATCCATCGACGGCTTGGTAGTTGCCGTCGTGTCGATGGTAGCTGATCCCGGATTGAATCGATGGCAGCCAAGCTGCTTGAGTGCGATCGAATACAGCATAAGCTTCTTGCACCCGCCATCGCGCCAATGCTACGACCGGATGGTGGCCACCGATGATCGCCAAAGCGGTCGGTAGGTTGATCGGTATAGGACTGTTCGCAAAGGCGTTGGACGATTGTCCTGGTAAGCCACTTTCCGAATCCGGTGAATTGGATGCTGGAGCATCTTGAGCCGATACATCAGGTTGAATGGCTGGAGCAATGCTGACGGCAACGCTTTCCAGGCCAACTGAGCTGGCTCTTACCATTGCGTTGTTTACGGAACGCTGGTAACCAACCGGTACGACCGCTGGCGATTCAGTTGCATCCGTATGTGATGGCTCAGTACTAGCAGCCAGCTTCATTGGGACGGGAGGCCCGATCCTGGAAGCCGTTCGCGATATTGTGCGCGGAAACTGTCCGATCGTACAGCCGCCCAATAACATCACACCAGCAACCGCACATGACCACGATCGAAGCTTTCCATTCATTGCGAGTAGTCCGACTTGGACTTCCTTATTTAGGATCGCATTTTCCACCGGAACGACTTTGCTGAATCAGCTTCGGCAATTGAACGATCCATTAATAACGAGCGTACCGCTAAATTCGAAATTTCTGATCGTGCCGGCTTAGGGATGACGGGCTATATGAACTAGAATGGAAGCTCCGGTAGGGCAAGATCTAGCGTCTAGTTGGCAGAATGACGCCTGCGCTGGTTCGTACACGCGTGGGCTCCAAGCGGAATATCTCGGAAAAAGCTGTTCATGCAACTCATACAGTCCGCCATGCGTCGACCTGCGACGGTCATGGTCCTGGTTCTCAGCCTGGTTTTGGGCTGCATTCTGGCTGTTGGACCGTCGGTATGCCAGCATTGGAAATGGCCCTATCCGGCCGGACTTCCCAAAGGCATGGAAGTTGACATCTTTCCGAAACTGAACCTGCCGGTAATCTACGTCTGCCAGCCTTTTGGCGGCATGGACCCGGCACAGATGGAAGGATATTTAACAAATTACTACGAGTACCATTTCCTGTACATCAGCGGCATTCACCATGTCGAATCTCGCAACGTACAGGGTACAGCACTGATGAAGCTGTACTTTCATCCCGAAACCAATATGGCGCAAGCCATGGCGGAGACGATCAATTATGTGAATCGCTCTCAGGCGTTCATGCCACCGGGTACCGTGTCGCCGTTTGTGATGCGTTTCGATACTGGCAGCGTGCCTGTAGGTTATCTGGTTTTGTCCAGCGACACTCGCAGCATTGCGGAAATTCAAGACTTGGCACTGTTCCGCGTGCGTCCGATGTTTTCAAGTTTACCTGGCGTGTCGGCTCCGCCTCCCTTCGGCGGAAGCGCGCGATCCATCGTGATTACTGTCGACCCAAAGAAACTGCAATCCTATGGAATGTCACCTGACGAGGTCATCGGCGCTTTGACTCGCGGCAATACACTCAGCCCATCTGGCAACATTCCCATCGGTGACAGCTTTCCGATCGTACCGGTGAACTCGGTCGTTAAGGATCCGCAGCAGTTGGCTACGATTCCCATTAGAACCGGACCGCATCCAGTGTTCTTGCGCGATGTCGGCTCTATACAAGATTCAGCCGATGCGCCCGCCGGCTATGCACTGGTCAACGGCCGTCGCGCGGTCTACATCTTGGCCACCAAGCGAGCCGAAGCATCCACATTAAGTGTCATCAATAATATCAAGAACGCTTTGCCAAAAATGAAAGAAGCTCTGGGAGCCGACGGCGAAGGAATCGATGTTCGTTTCGAGTTTGATCAATCTCCCTATGTGACTCGAGCTGTTGGCGGCGTCGTTACCGAAGGACTTTTGGGAGCGATCCTCGTCGGCGTGATGATCCTCCTGTTCTTGAGAGACTGGCGCAGTTCATTGATCGTTGTGCTCAATATTCCACTAGCACTCTTCAGTTCGATCGTTGCTCTGTGGATTTGTGGTCAGACGATCAATCTTATGACGCTTGGCGGGTTAGCACTCGCCATTGGGATTCTCGTTGATGAAGCCACAGTATCAATCGAGAACATTCACTCTCATTTGCAGCGTGGCGAGCCAATCACTCGCGCAGTACGAAACGGTTCCATGGAAACAATCGTCCCGCGCTTGCTTGCGATGCTGTGCATCCTGGCAGTGTTTGTCTCTTCGTTTCTGATGCAAGGTGCCGCGCGAGCACTGTTCGTCCCACTATCGCTGGCCGTTGGTTTCTCGATGATCGCATCGTATATCCTGTCGAGTTCGTTTGTGCCAGTTATGGCCGTATGGTTGCTGGACTCGCGCCAGCATCTCCGTGAGAGTCAGCAAAGCGTGCTTGGCCGATTGCGAGAGCAGTATGAATACGCGCTCACGAAGTTGTTACGAATTCGGTGGCTGGTCATGCCTACGTATGTGGTTGTTTGCCTCGGCGCGATCGCGTGGGTCTCGCCTCAGTTGGGGCAAGGTGTGTTCCCCGTGGTCGACGCCGGTCAGTTCCGCTTACGGATGCGGGCGCCCGATGGTACCCACATCGAGAGATCGGAAGCACTTGCGAAACAGGCCCTGAAACTGATTGGCGAAGAACTCGGACGTGAGAACATCGAGTTAACGCTGGGCTATGTTGGCATGATCCCATCAAACTTTCCAGTTAACGCAGTCTATCAATGGTCACGTGGCCCGGAGGAAGCGATTCTTTATGTCGGATTGAGTGACGTGCTGAGGATTCCAGACGAAGAATTGAAAGAACGTGTTCGCAATCGGCTGGCCCTGGAAATTCCTGAAGTGCGTTTTTCATTCGAACCTTCGGACATCGTCAATGAAGTCATGAGCTTTGGTTCGCCTACTCCGATCGAAGTGGTCGTCAGTGGAACGGACTTCGCCAAGAACCGCGAATTCGCCGAACTGCTGCGCAATGAACTAGCTCAGATTCCAAAACTGCGTGACCTACAGATCGGTCAGTCGATGGACTATCCCACCGTGCAGGTCAACGTCGACCGTGAGAAAGCTGCAATGGCTGGCCTGATGCCCGTCGACGTGACTCGCGCGCTGGTTGCCGCGACATCGTCCAGCCGTTTCGTGGTGCCAAATTATTGGGCTGATCCCAAGAGCGGAATTGCGTACCAAGTCCAAGTAGAAATCCCGCGCCCCGTAATGCGTTCGCCATTCGAAATCGAAACAGTTGGTTCGATCGAGCAATTGGGACGTATTCCACTGAAAAAGACGGAGACTGGACAGGTACTCGTTCGAGACGTAGCATCCATCGAACGCAGCACGATGCCCGGACAGTACGACCGGTACAACATGAAGCGGCAAATTTCGTTAACTGCCAACATGTCTGGAGCTGATCTCGGCTCGGTCGCCACCGAAGTGCGCAAGGCGATCGCGCGAGCGGGAGAGCCACCCGTTGGCAGCACCGTGGAGACTCGCGGCCAAATCCCTCCGATGCAAGAGTTGCAGTCAGGTCTGTCGATCGGACTACTGCTGGCAATCCTAGTTGTCTTTTTGTTGCTGACCGCAAATTTTCAATCAATCCGTTTGTCCTTGGTCGCAGTTTCAACAATCCCTGCGGTGGTGGCCGGGGTAGTCGTCGTACTCTATTTAACCGGGACTTCGATCAACATCCAATCATTCATTGGTGCGATCATGGCCGTGGGCGTGGCGATGGCCAACGCAATTCTCTTGACCACGTTTTCGGAAACGCGACGAATCGAATCTCGCGATGCAAACGTCGCAGCCATTGATGGCGCGGGAAATCGATTGCGAGCGGTACTCATGACCAGCCTGGCAATGATCGCCGGTATGTTTCCTATGGCGATCGCCCTTGGAGAATCCGGACAACAAAACGCGCCGCTCGGACGAGCCGTGATCGGTGGGTTGTGCGCAGGTACCCTGGCGACTCTGTTTGTGTTGCCTCTGTTTTTTGCCTGGTTGCAATCCAAAGCGAGCATCACGTCTAATTCGATGGACCCTGAGGATCCCAGCAGCCGATATTTTGTAAACTAAGTGTGTCAATATTCTGAAATAGTTGCACTGCTCATGAATCCTAGATTAACTTTGTTGCTGTTTGCCTCCAGTTCAATTGTTTGCAGCTTTGCAGGATGTCAGCCAATTGCCAAGCCGAATCAGTCGGCAAAAGCAACTGCCGCAAACTCGCTCGACCGCGTTTCCGTTGGCCCGCCTACCAAGAAAACTCTTCAGTTGTTCACCGAGCAGCCCGGTCGAGTCGAACCGTTCGAAGAAACACCGATCTTGTCCAAGTTGCCTGGCTACGTAGGCTCAGTGCACACGGATATTGGAGATAGGGTTGCCAAAGGGCAAGTACTGATTCGTATCGCCGCGCCGGAATACCAGGATCAGCTTGAACAGCAAAAGAGCCTGCTGGGGCAAGCGGAGGCAGAGATCAAACAAGCGGAAGCCGCCCTGGCGGCCGCCGAAGCTGCCGCAAATTCAGCCAAAGCCATGGTCGCTCAAGCAGATGCTGGAGTTGATCGCACGCAAGCTGAATACGCGCGCTGGGAATCCGAACACCTGCGCATGCAGCAATTGGTGAGCAAGGGTTCCGTGACACCTAAGCTCGCCGACGAAGTCTTCAGTCAGTTCCATGCGGCGCAGGCTACGAAGAAAGAGGCGTTGGCAAGTATCGAATCCGCGAAAGCCCGCCACAGTGAATCGCAGGCCCATGTCTTGACGGCTCAAGCCGACATTGACGCCGCCAAAGCAAAACGCAGCGTCGCGCAGGCAGCAGTAACCCATGCAGAAACGATGCTCGAGTACATTGAACTAAAGTCGCCGTTCGATGGCTTGGTAGTAGGCAGAAACGTGGATGCCGGACACTATGTTCAGCCGGCGGGATCGAGTTCAAGCCAGCCACTGATGAAAGTTGCAAATGTCAATCAAGTTCGCGTTTGTGTGGGAATTCCGGAGAGCGAAGCCTATTTCTTGAATGCAGGATTTGATGATCCCATGGCAGGTGATCTGGCGACTATCTTTGCACCGTCGTTGCCTCGCGGCAATATCGAAGCCCGTGTTACGCGGACGAGCTTTCAACTTGATTCGCAAAGCCGCACCTTGGCAGCACAAATTGATATCAACAACGCTGAACTCAAACTGATGCCCGGTGCTTTCGTGACCGTGAAGATCTTGCTCGAGCAACGAGAAAATACTCTCTCGCTACCAATTACTGCGATCGTTAGGAAAGGTGCCGAAACATATTGCTGTGTCGTGACCGATAGCAAGATCGAGCAGCGTCTGATCGAACTGGGATTACGAGTTGGCGACGAAGTCGAAATCAAATCAGGACTTGCAGGCAGCGAGACCATCGTCTTGCTTCGCGCTGGCTCACTAGCTCCCGGCCAAGTCGTCGAAGTGCTTGCTAAGAAGTCGTGATCGAGCGAACAACATTGTGAGCGGAAGGGCACTAGCCCCCGGCGGGAAGCTGTTGCGCCGCTTGCGGTACAAATCGAGTATTTACACGTCGAATTTCGGCTGAACCTATCGGGCTCCCAATTCCTATTTACTATCCAGTTGGCGCCACGCCCAGGCAAACAGGTTTCTCGTGTCGGTGTATCGCGATTGCGAGACGGCTGATCCCAATACGACCACTAATAATTCGCGGTCCTTGCGCTTGCCAAGAGCGACCAAGCACGCACCCGCGGCGTCGGTCGTTCCGGTTTTCACGCCCGAGTATCCATCGATTTCCAACAACTGGTTAGTATTGTGCCACACAACATTTCGTTGGTATCCGGCGCGGCCTTCGACAGTACAACCAAACTGCCTGGTCCCTATGTACTTGCGAAACAATGAACTACTTAACGCAGCGCTGGCCAATCGCGCCAAATCGTGCGCGGTTGATTTGTGTTGTTCGGCGGTCAGTCCATGTGGGTTAACATATGACGTGCTGGCCATGCCCAGTTCTTTGGCCTGCCGATTCATTTCCAATATGAAATTGTCATATCCAGTCGCCTCGTTGTTTGGACTGCTAGAAAAGACGAATCGATTTCCAAAGTGCTCGGCGAGCGCGACCGAGGCATCATTTCCCGATGGTAGCAGCAACCCATATAGCAGATGCCGTACGCTGGTTCGCTCACCCGCATGAATGCCCGACGTGGACCCGCCAGTCTTATCGGCTCGCTCCGAGAATTCTATTACTTCGTCGAGAATCCCAGGCGATTGCTCAGCGAGCTTCATGACTAAGTATGCCGTCATGATCTTAGTAGTACTGGCGATATCCAGCGAGTCGTTTCCACGATCATTCCATAACGGCTCTCCAGTAGCAACATCGGCAATGATCCACGACTTGCAAGTTACGGCGGGCAACCCAAGCGGATCATCTTCCTTTCGTACAATGAGTTTCTCGGCATTCACAACTTGAGGAACAGGCTCTACTGCATCGGATGTCAATAATGGTCCAAGTGCTTTCCACGTCGCCACATCCACGATGCCAGTTGGTTCTAGTTTCACTCCTTGCTGGAAGGTCTTCACGGCGGCTTGAGTCGCTGACCCAAAATCGCCGTCAACACTCAATGCAACCGAAGGCTGTGTGCGCGAATTCAACGTTCGCTGCAAGGACTCAACCAAATCTCCCGTTGCGCCGACCGTCATCGGCGGCGTCTGCGTTGGCGCCGAAGTGCGCGAAAAATAATGATCGTACGTAGCCTTGGCGATATCAGCGCAAAGAACGTTGGCCGCGTTATCGTCGTCCCAACGAGTATCCGCGTTCTGATCAGTCAATACACAAATGGCAACAGCGCCAGATTGGGTGATGATCAATCCCGCATCTGTCCGCGACCGATTTACAGCCCCAGTTTTATGGGCGACTTTGACCCCCGAGGATAACTTTGCAGGAAATTTGGATTTGTCTTCACAAAACAGCAAATGTTCAAGCATGGAATCGCAGGCTTGGCGATTGACCAATTCGCCGCGATGTAGTCGCGCGAACAATTCCACCATATCCAGCGCGGTCGTACTGCCGAGCCCATACTTTTGACTTCGTTCGGGCGAGATTGACGTTTCGCGTTTGAAAACTTTCGCATGAATTTGAGTTTCGGGAAATCCCATCTCCTTCATCGAATTGGTAGTCGACGATAGGCCAATCACGTCGAGCACCAAGTTAGTAGCCGTGTTATCAGAATGGGCGATCATCAATCGAATCGCATCGCGCAACGATAGTTGAGCACCAGCCGAAAAGTGGGTGGTCAAAATTCCCGATCCGGGGACTTTGTCCGATTCGGTCAGCTTGATTGGTTGGTCGATGCAGACTTTACCCACCGACGCTTGCCGATATGCCTCGATCATCACGGGGAATTTGATCAGACTCGCGGTGGGCATTACCTCGCTGCCGCGATGTTCGAACGATTCTCCGTTCTGAAGATTTCTTATGGCGACGGCTACTTCACCCCGATGGTTTGTAATCAAAGCTCGCAGCGATTCGACCAATTTCGGACTAGGCACTGGAGGCTGCTGAGCCGCTAAATCGGCGTTATAGCAGCCGAACGCGATCACGAGAAATAAGCCTGCCAAGCGTGACCGAAACATCCTGTCCGGTGATCGGCTTGCAAGCCATTCTAAACACGTTTCAACGGAAACGATCATGATCGTGCTCTCTCTGTATTTACTGGCCACGAAGAACTTGTGACGATTATGCCTCGTAGACCTGCTGCATGTCAAATAGCTGCCGGCACGGCGCACCTGGCCGGAATCTAAAATTTGCAACTATAGTGTGAAATAGATTATGCTGGGCTAACTCTAGTGCTCTGTCACAGCCGAATTTTGATGTAGCGGAAGCCGTCAGTGCCTGCGTATCAATCCTGCGAAACCCCAACATTATTGAACGATAGATCGAGAGCCTTGACGGCTTGCGCTACATCAAAATTCGGCTGTGACATAGCACTAGTAGGCTCAAACTTGAGTATGGTTCAGCCGACCAGTTCCTAGCGAGATTGAAGCTTCCCATGTTGCTGCGTGCGTTAAGAAAATGGACTAGTCTTGGAAAGTTCCCGCAAGAAGCGGACGATTTCGCCAACCAGTCCAATGTGATTATCGCCGCCGATCAGTTACCTGGTTCGATAACTTATCGCAATTTTCGAGCGCCGGGACGCTGGTCAAATTGGAAACGCCGATGGTTCTTGGGATCGATCGCCGTTTTGCAAGATCGTTTGATCGCTTATCAGTGGTCCAATCGGCTGATCAACATTCCATTCACAGACCAACGCATCCATTCGATCCAATTGGTCGATGAGTCGCTGGATAAGCTCGCGATCATTTTCGATGCCAAGCTATTCCACGCGGATTGGTCGGGCACCATCGAATGCCGTTTCAGTGACGTCGACGCCCCGGCGATGAAAGAAGCCATTCTTGCTCAAACGCAAGCGAGTTGACAGAAACTCACTTGGCGATCTCGGGCACGATGCGCGAGATTTAAGGCGAGCGGCAGATGGGAATTTCTAAGCGAATACAAGCCCGATGCGCAAGCGAGTGCGTCAATCCTGGCATACACTCGCTTGTGCTTCGGGCTTGGTAAGAAACTATCTGCCGCTCGCCTAAGAACACTCTTGACCAGAATAGAGCAATACCGTTCGACTAGCCAGCTTGGGCCAAGTCAAGTTTACTAACCGCTTCGACATAATCGCCGGTGATATTCAACACCTCTTCGGAATAATAGTCTTTGCGGAACACTTCCTTCTTGGGTAACTGCTGATCAAGAATCGTCTTTTCCTCTTCTTTGTCTGCATCGAGTTCCTTGCGGCGTTCGATAAACTCTGCTTCATTCAGCGAGACAAATTTCTCTTCCTTTTGTTCTCGGTACATTTCGATGCGTTTGAGCAGCTTGTCGAATCCGGAGGAAGCCTTGACGCGTTGTGCGGAACTGGTACGCAGCTTGTTCAATATGCTGCTGTCGACCATTTTATAATCGGCATGCCTGGCTGATTCGATGGTATCGTTGGGAAGTGCATAATCCAGATCCGCTTCGCCGATATCCATAGCGGCAGTGATTGCTGGCAAAACGATATCGGCCATCACACCTTGCCGTTGAGTGCTCTTTCCGCCGGGCAAATAGAACTGCTGAATCGTTATCTTCAGCGCTCCCATATCCCGTCCACCGTTCTTGAATAACAAAGAACTCAGATCGACCAGGCTCTGCACGGTTCCTTTTCCATGAGTCGAAGGATCGCCTACGACGATGCCACGTTTGTAGTCCTGAATGGCGCCAGCGAAAATCTCACTGGCACTAGCACTCTCTTTGCCAGTCATCACTACCAAGGGCCCGTTCCAGGAAACACCCGATTCCTCGTCTTCAAAAACTTGCACATCCCCCGTTGGATCTTTTACTTGCACGACAGGTCCACGATCAATGAACAAGCCGGTCAAATTGATCGCCTCGGTCAAGCTGCCCCCTCCGTTTCGAGACAGGTCAACGACAACAGCATTCACGTTCTGTTTGCGGAAGTTCTGCAAGATCGCGCGCACGTCGCGCGTCGAGCTGCGGAAGTTATTGCGACCGCTGTCCTCGCGAGCTGCTTCCATATCGAGGTAGAAACTTGGCAGATCGATGTAGCCCACGCGAATAGTTTTGCCATCGGCCGAAACCTTGTGTTCCACTATTTCGCTGCGCGCGGCGCTATCTTCAAGATTGATCTTCGCACGAGTGATATTGATGATCTTGGTTTCTGATCCATCCGCCGGTCGCACACCTAAACGGACCACCGTTCCAGCATTGCCGCGTATCATTTGGACCACGTCATCAAGTTTCATGTCAATCACATCGACCATTTCACCGGAATCTTCACCCTGGCCTACGGTCACAATGCGATCGCCAACTTTGAGTCGCCCGTCCTTGTCTGCTGCACCGCCGGGGACAACGCCGGTGATAGTCGTAAAACCGTCTTCGAGCGTCAGTTGAGCGCCGATACCATCCAAATTCAAACTCATGATAATGCGAAAATTTTCCAGCGTCTTGGGAGCCATGTATGACGTATGTGGATCAAAGCTGGTTGTAAAGGCGGTTACAAACAGCTCGAGAATTTCATCCGCATCGGTCTGGTGCCAGCGTTTGGCCAAGCTCTGATAGCGGCGATGTAATCGATCGCGCGGATCTTCATTGGCTTTCTCCTTTTCTTTTGCCGTGGCAACGCTCTTGCCCGACGCATCGTTTGTATTTTCCACGCGAATCTTGTCGCTCTTGAGAACCAACAGACTGTACTTAATTTGGCGACGCATTCTCTCGCGGGCTTCGCTATCGTCTTTGGGATACTGCACTACTTTGCGATCCACACCCATTTTCTCGTCTATCGAAAAATTGTGATCGCGATCAATTTCCTGATGAGCCATCGCCACGCGCTGATCGACGCGCTGTAAAAAAGTCTTGAACGTCTCGATCGCAAACCTCAGATCACCTTTTTTCGCCAAATCGTCAATTTCGTTTTGACGACTCATCAGGCTCTCGATGTCGCTCTGCAAGAAATACATCTTCAGTGGATCGAGAGATCGTAAAAACTGTTCAAACGCGCGCTTCGAAATCTCGTCATCGAATCGATGTTTGGACAAATGCTGGTTGTCCATGATCTCAGCTACTTTCATGACGATCTGGCGATCAAGAGCCCGAGGAGCTTTCATATCGGAAACACGGGGAGGTGGATCGGCGGCCGAGAGATTGCTTTGTGCTATCGCGGAAAACAAGACGACGACAATTAATTGAGTACCGACGATTTGCATGAGCAATGCTTCCAATTTCTAAGAGTGGAAAGACACAAAAGCGAGGAAGAGCGGGTAAAATGCACGCAACTCTATCGCTATGTTAGGAAATTCCGTTTGGCACAGCAACATGAAAGTTGTCGGCTAGGCGTAATTGTTGCAAATCGAAAATCCCGTCCGACCACCCGAATCCATCTGTCGGGCAACTTCGGCCAAGGCTAGTGCTAGCGCACTGTCGCCGCCCAAAGTTCTGGTTATCACCCAACGATGCGGGGAATTCACTTGCCGCTGCCGCACTTCCTCGCGAAGCTGGTTCATCAGGATGCCTTCAAACAAGAGGTGGGGTTGAACCACCAAGATATCGCACCCGCACCTTTCTAATTGATCCAGAGTTTCCGGGACAGTTGGTTTCTGAACTGCAAAAAACCCTGTCAAACAATAGGAAACCGGGATCTGCTGCAATCGCAGTTCGGTAAATTTGTGCATCGCTTGAGTCGCACTGGTCGAACCGCTGCCACGACCAATCATCGCCAATCCCAAGGAATTGGAATGGCCAGGCTCGAAACAACCCAGCGATTCTTGAAATCGAGCAGCCGACAACTGCACTATGGCTGGATGTAATTCTAGACTTGCCGATTGCCCGATGCTCGTTATTCCATTTCGTTGAGCAGCATCATTCACCGCGAGTGGAATGTCTTCCAAAGCATGACCGGCAGTAAATAACAAAACGGGAATTGTGACGAATTGTTCAACTCCCAAATTTGCCAATTGCTTGACACCATCGTGAATCGAGGGGCTTGCTAACTCCAAAAAAGCCGGTTGAACTGGCGCCGGTGCCAATAGACTTGCCAGTTTCTCAGCTAGGTCAAGCAATTGTAGCTGGCCGGCAATTTCGCGTGTGCCGTGCCCGACAACGAGGTAACCCATTTGTCTACTTGTGCTCATCGGAACTTTGCAATCGGCATTCGCACGGCTTTTCTTCCAAATAGAAGCAGTGCAATCAGACTCAATACAAGCGCTTCAAGAGAACCCGTTGAGATAGCAACGAGAAACACAAGCAGCAACAATCATCGCCATGGCAGTACGATTTCAGGTGCCATTTTCAGTCGGTCCTGAACATAATCGATATCGCTTAGATAGTGCGTGTTTCCTGTTTGCGTGCTTCGACCAGGGAGTTGGCGTAAAACGCGTGGAAACGGATCGCGTGAATATGGTAGAAACCCGAAGTCGATCATCGTTTGGCGGATAGCCCCAAGTAGGACGTTTGGAGATATTCTCAGGCAAGGTTGCAGAGTTTCCGCGCCACAACCGCTAATCGGGACGGCCTGATGGACAAGCATCTACTTTCGCATTGGCGTTGCCGATTTGGGCGTAGCACCAACAGTATCCATTTTCAAATTCGGATCAACTGGACCTGTGGCTTTTGGTGAAATCACCTCCTGGCTGCCACAACCAACGACGCAAACGCTCAATAAAACGCACAGCAAAAATAATCTCATTTGTTTCCCCATGGCTCAGTTTAGTTTTCGAGATTTACAGTTTGCCCGTCGGCGGAACCGCAAATGTAAACAAAGGTCGCAAAATCCATGCTGCCGTCGATCGAACGTACGGAACCATCACCAAATGTAACATTTACCGCGCCACCGGGATGCAGGCTTCCGGGGAGACCATCTGACAAGCCTTTTCCATTCACGGAAAAATCGCAGTTGCTATTTGCTCGGTTAGGGCACATTCCAAAACCTGTGTAAAATGGCGAGTGCCCCCACGGCGTACCTCCCCATCCGTTATTTGGATTGCCAGTTCCCCAATCAATGTAACCACCAGCTGATTCTGCGAAGAGAACCGTGTTGGAAAGCCCATCCGATATTGTTCCGAACGACTGACCTTTAACTGGAATATTTAGATACGCTTGTGGCGCTGCACCCGGCAATAGTCTTCGGTCGTACGTGAACGGACCAAGATAAGTATCGCTCGATGCGTTGTTGACGCGATAGGTAACATGACCGCGATTGAAAAGGTAATTTGTAATTCCCAATCCACGCACGGCCGCAGCGCCAACAGGTGTACCCATGGTGTAATAAAACAAGTCAAGGCTCACAGCGGAAGTTGACGCGCCCGTCAGATTTGCCCGGAAGTGTTTATCTCCAAAACCGACTGCAGTCAATTGCAAAACGTTCAGATATGATTCTGGAGGAATTGCGGTTGGACATAGAAAAGTGGTAATGTGAGGAATCCCAGCACCATATCTACCTTGCGGAGGTGTCCCCGTGGCTCTTGGGACGTTCCACGCTGCTCCGGAAGCCCACCAAGTGGCCGTCGTTCCGTAGGTTCCATTATCCCATGATTGGTAAATCGCATTCTGTTCAATGTATGGAAGTAGTTGATAGAGTACGCCATTGAATCGCTGATCATTGCCGACAGGCATTTTTCGATTGGAACTCTCGAAATTGTGGACGGCTAGTCCAAGTTGTTTTAAGTTATTACTACACTGCATGCGACGCGCTGCCTCGCGAGCCGACTGTACGGCAGGCAGTAATAAACCGACTAGCACGCCGATAATAGCGATAACTACCAAAAGTTCGACAAGCGTGAAAGCTTTTCTCGCTTCAGGCAACCTTACACTTGAGACTACCATTTGAGCAACTCCAACAACGAGGATAAGTGCGCAACCATCTATTCGGCTCGGTTCAAAAGGGGCAAGCATCGTTAGGAACTGTGGGTACAATTCTCCACGATATCTGCCCGCTTTGAACCAGTTCTACTATTGATACAGTACGATTCTTGCAAAAGAAGACCGCAGCGGAAAATCGAAAAAATCTACGCGCGTAAAACGGCCATGGCCCTATTGTAGGAAGTTGGCGGCAAAATCAACTCTTTTGACTGCTAGTTTTCTTAAATAACTTTCACGAAACAAAAGAGCTATTCCAGGAATACGACCAGTTAGGGTGGTAGCTAAAAATTCCGTCACGCATGCCACGGGAAGCTGTGCCAATCTGCGGCCAAGAATTTCCGTCTCAAGCGATTACTTAGCACCCACTGCTTCGGTTTTTAAGGTGGCGCGAATTTGCATCAGTACCTGCGGGAGAAAAATCGCTCCAGAATAATGGTCCGCATTGAGCTCAATATGATGGTCGGAGCTTAACCTCGCTACCTCAGCCAGCAGCTTGGCATGGCGAGGCGGAACGACCGTATCGTGTTTAGCCGAGAAAAGCCAAGTACGTTTTGGATCCATTCGATGTGCAACTCGTTTAGGCTCGATTGGTTCTAGCATTTCTTTCAGTTGGGTATCAGTCACGCCTGCTTCACGCAACCGCCCTCTCAGCTTTTCCACATCGCGGTCGCCATGTTGGATAACTCCGTACAGGTCCGCGCCAGCGAGGAGGATAAAAACTGAATCGAACCCTCGATCCAAGCTGGCAGCGGTGGCTGTCACGAATCCACCCAAGCTGGTCCCTTGCACAGCAATGTTATTTTGGTCGACCATGGGCAGCACCGCCACAGCATCTCTCGCACGTCTGGTGTCGACAATCGCTTGACGAGTCAACTTCAGTAATGCGTCGCTCGATTTCTGTTTCTCTTCATTGCGGCGCAAGCCGTACCCAGGCAACTGAATCATAAATGCATGTATGCCAAGTCGACTGAGCCCAAATGCGATCGCGCGTCCAACTGCCATCTTGCTGCCCGATTCATGAACGACAATCACCGCTGGCGCAGTGATAACTTTTCCTTTTTCGTCGCGCGCCAAATGCCATTCCATCGCTACTGTATCGTTGATGGCATCGTCCGTCGAAACAGGCGATGGGAATCGCACGGTAAATTCATATCGAGCTTGCCCGGTTGGATCGCAGCGCACGTCAAACTCGCACGGCTTCCATGACAGTCCATCAAGGCACCGCTGAGCGTCTTGGTTCGCTTCGTCCCCGATGTCCAGCGAATCCTTGGCGGCGAAAGGTTGATCCATCTTGATCGGTAATTCGGCGTGCAACGTCGACAATCGCATCGTCCAAACTAGAGAAATAACGATGCATCTCAACACGAATAATCGGAAGCTCATAGGTTGCTCTTTGCGAGACGAAGATTGGTCACTGACTGGATTATCATACTGCGGCTAGATTTCAGATTCTCAATACCTTGGCTTCATCCAAGTTCCGGGCCCGAGCTGATGTGAAAAGTTCTTGCATCCTCAACAATCGGCTCCCCCAGGCTCATGCGCATAAGATTTCGTGCAACGACCAATCCGGCGGCAGCCGCA
>SYJV01000527.1 GCA_005798335.1 Planctomycetaceae bacterium
AGTAAACATCGCGATGTGACCATTGCGGCTCGATAACCAGCGAATACAAAAGAAAATACGGATTACTGGGGTTAATTTCCGCAGAAATTCTAAACGGAAGATTTGTTAACTCGGGTGGCCGGAACGATTCCATTCGTTGGGCCGCCAAATCCGACACCTTTACCAAGTCGACCTTGCGCAAATTGTGAAAGTCTTTTTGCATTGCTTCTTTACTAGCATCATCCAATTCATTCTCGGTCCCCATGATTGCGTCAAACGCGCGCCCGCCTGCAATTGGAATATTGTGCGAGACTATTGTAGCAGCCGTCAAACGCGAGACGCGAGCCAACGATACGCCAGGTAACGACAAGCCAAGGCCGATCAACCCGCCAAAAATCGCCACCGCAATGAAAGCGTTTCCGAAATTGGCTACCAGCAATGCCCCCGGTACCAAGCCAAGGAAAAAAAACAACGCGGATTTCATCAGTTGGATAGCCATTGTGATCACTCTCGGACGGCATCGTCTGGACGCGTGCTCTAAAGTTGCAAAATTGGTCGATGCTTCCGAATTCTGTTCTGATGCGAGTTTGGAAGGGAAAGATAGTTCGGCTGGCCCATTGTATCCTAACACTACTGTTGGAGAAATCAGTTTTTTCATGTGCCGCTTGTATTCAAAGCTTGGCATGATCGAGTGCCTGTAGTTTGGATTTTTTCGAACGTCAGGCAACAACCCAGATTGAAACTAAATACGAAACCAAATAAGTTCGGATATTCAGCCGAGCCATATCGGCGTGCGTGAGAATACAAATGGGATAGCTCCCTTCCGATCACTCTTATCAGGCCAACCTCACTTACTTCTCGATTACAGTGCCTGGGAAATTTCATTTATCGCTCACCGCGAACCAACTGAGACAGATCCTCGCCTACGGCTGCGGGTTAAACGACGATGCAATATGAGCGACAATCTGCGAGAGACGAATTATGGACCGGCGCAAACGGCAATTAAAACATGTTGCGATTCCTGCTACGAACCGAAAACAACTTGGTGCGACAACACGTTGGCGAGCTACTTGGGTGCTTGCTTTGACTCTTGTAGTGTGCGCGGCAATCGCTAGTTTATGGTTCGGCAGACTCGGTGGCAACGCTGGGAACATTTCAGTTCTCAGAGCGCAGCGCGCGATGACGCTGGGAGATTTCGAACAAGCTCTGGATACTTGCAAGGAACTGCTGTCACATGGTGATAGCTCGCCCAGCACATTGTTGATTGCGGGCGAGGCAGCGTCGCGACTGAAACGGTTCGAGGAGTCACTTGGATTTTATGATCGAATCGGTGACGATGCTGGTCACGAAGCAGCAGTTGCTCGGTGGGCGGCTGGAGAAGTATGGTTACATTTGGGGCACATGTCGCCGACAATCGCGATGATGAGGCGGAGTCTGGCGCTGAACAGTCACAATGCGTCCGCTCGCGAGCGTCTGATTTATCTGCTCAATCTGTCGGGCCAGCGCTGGAATGCTGCCGAGCATTTGCTGGAACTAGTCAAACACGATGATGCTTCGACACAGCATCTTGTGTATTTGGGCAATCTTGCCAAATCGATTGAGAACGAGCGCGAAATTCAGGCTTTCCTCTCGACATCACCGCAGGACAAGTTGCCGTTGCTGGGTTTGGCAAGGATTCGACTGCGGGCAGCCAACTTCGACGAAGCTCGGCAGTTGCTCGCGCAGGTTCTCGATCAGTCGCCCGATCTGGTCGAAGCTCATGTGCAGCTTGGCAAATTGATCTTACAAATAGCTCCAAACGGTTTGTTCGAATGGAACGCAAAACTGCCGTCAACAGCCGGTGAGCATCCAGATATTTGGTACGTTCGTGGTGAATGGGCGCGAGGCCAATCGAAACCTGACATAGCGGCGCGGTGTTTTTGCCATGTGTTGCTCCGCGATGCGAATCACTTGGCCGCGCTGCACGGCTTGGCTCAGGTGCTTTCAGAAATTGGTAGTCGCGGCAGTGTTCCAGCAATCGTGGCTCGGACTCAGCGTTTGGACAAGTTTCTGTATGCGCTCGAACGTATCCTGGTTAACGAATGGTCGGTTCGTAACGCCGCTGCACAAGTTCACTCATTGGCGGATGCTAACGGTGAAATGGGGCGCCAAGCTACTCCGCTAGAACCGATTCAGATCGCAGCACAACTTGCGTTAGAGCTGGGACGAATCTGGGAAGCGTTAGCGTGGTGCCGCTGCGGACAACAAATCGATGCGCGCGATGCCAAGCTCCAGCAGATCGTGCTGGAAGCCGAGCGAAAGAAAAATCCCGGCGCGGGGCAAACAAATACTGAGTTCTGGCCAATCGATGCCTTGTTCGCTCGTTCGTTGAATTTGCCTGAATGGGATCCACGAGCTCTGGCCGTCGATTCCGTTCAGCATACAGGTGAAAAGAAGGGTGAACTCGCAGTGAAGGAACCAGTGTTGCTCGATCATCAATCGAAAAGGCCATTCGCCCCTAAGTTTGAAGAACACTTGAACGTTATCGATTTTAAGTATTTCGCCTCGCGCGAGGATTTTACCGACGGTCGGCGTATGTTTGAAATGACCGGGGGCGGAGTCGGTGTGCTCGACCTCGATCGCGATGGTCGCCCGGATGTTTTTCTCGCACAGGGTTGCCAATGGCCAAGCGACGGTCGCGACCGGTTACACTTCGATCGGCTGTATCGCAATTCCGCGATTGGCCACAGTGGCAAATTCGATTTTCGAGATGTGACGCTTTCGGCTCGCATCGTTGAGTCCGCGTTCGGGCAAGGTGTAAGTGTTGGAGACGTGGATAACGATGGCTTCGACGACGTGTACGTCTGCAATGTAGGCCGGAATCAGCTTTGGTTGAATCAGGGAGATGGTACTTTTCGCGATTGCAATTGGATGATTCCAGACAACGCAGACTCGCCAGGTGTTTGGACGGTCAGTTCTGCGATCGCCGATCTGAATCATGACGGTTTGCCCGAAATAATTGATTGCAATTACGTGGAAGGCGATGACGTATACTCGCGCCGCTGTATTCTCGGTGGCTTGCCCAGAGCCTGTTCCCCCATGAATTTCCGGCCAGCTCCTGGACGATTGCTGGCACTGGACGAGCAATCCATTTATCGTGACGTAACGAGTGCGACGCTTGCTCCTAATATTCAGCAAGGAAATGCGCTGGGGATTTCTATCCTGCGAACAAAAAACACGCAGTATCCATCGTTGTTTGTGGCCAACGATCAAGTTGCAAATCTGCTGCTGGTGGCCAAGCCCAATCCCCAATCGCCGCTGGGAATCCAATTCGAGGACCATGCGCTGTTGGCCGGACTGGCGTTCGACGGTGAAGGCAAAGCGCAAGCCTGCATGGGCATCGCGGCAGGCGATGTCGATCGCGATGGGTTGATTGACCTGCTGGTAACGAACTACTACGACGAACCGAACACGTTGTACCGACAACAGCCAACAGGAGGTTTTCGCGACATATCGAGAGCAGCCGGACTGGTGGCTCCCAGTTTGAAGATGCTGGGTTTCGGAGCACAGTTTCTGGACGCAGAGAACGATGGGCAACTCGATCTAGTTGTGCTAAATGGTCATATCGATGACATGTCCCATATGCGAATCCCCTTCAGAATGAGATCGCAATTTTTTTGCGGTCATGAACAAACGAGATTTGTAGAATGCACTGCGAGCGAAGTAGGCGAGTATTTCGCTCGCGACCGACTGGGCCGCGCGCTGGCAACTGGCGACTTTGATGGAGACGGGTTACTCGACTTTATCGCCACGGACTTGGAAAGACCAGTGAGCATGGTACGCAACGTATCGATAGCTGGGAATCACTTGCGGCTGTCGCTGGTGGGTACTCGTTCGCAGCGCGACGCGATTGGCGCTCAAGTAACGGTGACCATTGGCGAGCAAAGCTGGACAGAGCAGTTGACTGCAGGCAACGGTTACATGGCGACCAATGAAAAACTAATTCATTTGGGCGTGGGGAATCATAAGAACGTGGATCGATTGGAGATAATTTGGCCCAACTCAATGCGGCAAGTCCACGAAAATGTTCCAACGAATGTACATTGGTTGGCTGTCGAAAACAAAAACCAACTTAGTTCACTGCCCTACGCAGACAAGAGATAAACAGCCTGGTCGCTTCATTAGTTGAATAATTTGGTTACTATAGTCTATTGTGCTGGATGCAATCCGTGCCGTGATTCTTCGAGTCTCGCCCGCCACCTGCCCCATATTCTGCCAATGCACTTCGACACTTGCGAGAGATGACATGGTGTTTGTCACAAAGCTGCCTCTGCTGATGCTGAGTTTCGTGTTGTTAGCGGTTGCGATTGTCCGCGCCGATGAAAAGCCGACAACAACACCTGCGGACGACATTTCCGCATCCACTAACAGTGAACCGACGTTGCCGGGACATTCCGATCATGGTGAAGTTTTCAATGAAGGACCGCGCCAGGCCGCTTACCTGGTGCCTGGTATGGGCAACATCGTCTTTCAGGCTTCGACAAGTCATCCGCTGGCGCAGCGATTTATCAATCAAGGTGTCGCTCAACTGCATGGTTTCTGGTACTACGAAGCCGAGCGTTCGTTTCGGCAAGCGGCCTCGCACGATCCTGAATGTGCGATTGCCTATTGGGGCATGTCCATGGCGAACAGTGGCAATCGCAAACGAGCGCGAGGCTTCATCGCTGAAGCGGTAAAGCGCAAGGCAAACGCATCTCGTCGCGAGCAGTTATTCATCGATGCTTGGGAGCGCAATCTGAAGGACGAGGATGATAAAAAGAAGAAAATCGAAAAGAAGGAGCGAGCCCAACGATACACTCGCGATCTGGAAGATCTCGTGGTTGAGTTTCCCGACGATATCGAATCCAAAGCATTTCTGGCATTACAACTGTGGGAAAACGAACGTAACGATTTGCCGATCGCCAGCCGACTGGCCATCGACGCGGTTATCGAAGATGTCTTCGATGCCAACCCAATGCATCCGGCGCACCATTATCGAATTCATTTGTGGGACAGTTCGAAACCCGAGCGAGCACTTCGCAGCGCCGCTCTCGGTGGTCCAAGTTTGCCGGGAATCGCGCATATGTGGCATATGCCTGGCCATACCTATTCCAAACTTCATCGATACCACGATGCCGTTTGGCAACAAGAAGCATCGGCACGCGTCGATCACGCGCACATGATGCGCGATCACGTGCTGCCGGATCAGATTCACAACTACGCCCACAACAACGAATGGTTGATTCGCAATTTGCAGAAGATCGGCAGAGTAAACGACGCCATCTCTCTCGCCAAGAACATGATTGAACTGCCGCGACATCCCAAGCTTAATACGCTCAGTAAAGGTAGCGCCAGTTATGGGCGCCAGCGATTGATTCAGACTCTGGCGGCCTATCGGCAGTGGGCCGATGTGGTGGCACTGGCAGACACAATGTATCTCGAGCCTACCGACGACGAGCAGAAGCAAATTGAACGGCTGAGATTGCTGGGCATCGCACACGCGTTTCAGAAACACGAAGAAGCCACGACCAAAATTCACGGCGATGTTAGTTCCTGGCTACAACGCGTCAACGACGATCTGAAGCAGATGGATGAGCAATCCAAGCGTGATCGAGCCAGCGAGGAAGCCGAAAAGAAAGACTCCTCCAAGGAAAAAACTGACCCCAAAAGCGAAGCGAGTTCGGCGGATAAAGTTGCTAACAAACTGTGCGACGATGGAGGGCCGCTGACAGCCGCAGATCGCAAAAAAGCTGAAGTGAATCGCCAACGGCGCAAGCGCGAGCGCGATGAAAAGAACGAGAAACTAAAACCGCTTCAAGAGCGATTGGAAAAGGCTGTGGCCGCGATCGATGCAGTTCGTGCCGCAGAACTTGGACAGTGGAGCAAGGCCCTGGAACTGGCCGACAAGGCCGGCGACTGGGATGTTCTGCTGCGCGCCGAATGGTTGGCTCAAGACAAAAAACTGGACGAGAGTTTGAAAATTCTCGACAAGGAAATCAAAGACAAGCCCAGCGAAATTCTTCCGTTGGCGGTCCATACGTTAGTCAGCTTTCAGAACGACAAAAAAGACGCGGCCAAGACTTCCTTCGATCGACTGCGTGATTTGGCTTCCACGGCAGACGTCGCCACACCCACGCTTGCCAGATTGGATCGTATCGCCATGGAATTGCGCGGCGAAAAAACTTGGGCCGCGAAATACGAGCGCGCAAAAGATGTTGGCCAACGACCCGACTTGGATACACTGGGACCGTTCCGCTGGAACCCGTACTCGGCCGCTCCATGGTCGCTGGAGAATGGCCAAGGAGCACGAACGGAGTCGACCAGCCTGCGCGGCAAGCCACAGATTCTGATCTTCTACCTTGGTTTCGGTTGCCTGCATTGCATGGAGCAGTTACAAGCGTTTTCGCCCAAGGCAGAACAATTCCGTCGCCAGGGAATCGAGCTGCAAGCGATCAGCACCGAGGATTTGCAGTCTCTGAAAACAGGAATGACCAACTACGGCAAGCCGATCGATATTCCGCTGTGCGCCGATCCGACACTAACTACGTTCAAAGCCTACCGATGTTTCGATGACTTTGAGCAAAAGCCCATGCATGGTACTTTTTTGATTGCGCCGGATGGGCGAGTGCTCTGGCAGGATATCGCTCACGAACCTTTTATGGATTCCGATTTTATTCTTAAGGAAGCCCAGCGGTTGTTGAGAATCCACGCCCTAGCGGTGTCTTCTGCAAAGTAGTCTCCGGGCCCTGGACGTTAGGGTAGCGGAATCCGTCAAGGATTTCGCCGATCGCATCGAAACTCTCACAAGGATTTCGCCGATCGCATCGAAACTCTCACAAGGATTTCGCCGGCTACATCGAAACTCTTGACGAGTTCCGCTACCGTTACTAGGTTGAGGTCACGCCGAATTGTTTAACCGTTTCACTGACTTGTTTTTTCCTTCGCGGAGTTCTTAAATGCTCAAATTGATACCAGGTACATGTGCAATTCTCTTTGCGCTGGCATTGATGTTTGAGCTAGCGTGCGCTCAGCAACCTGCGGCCAAGATTGTGTTGGTCGCCGGAGAAACTGCCAAGCAGGATACGATGGGACACCATGACTATATCGCTGGTTGCAAGTGCCTGGACCTGTTGCTGAAACAAACCACTGGTGTGACCACGGAAGTGATTCTTGAAGGCTGGCCGGCTGAGAATCAAGCCGAGAAGATTTTGGGGGCCGCGCGATCGATCGTGTTTTACACCGACGGTGGTGGCAAGCAAGCTTTCATGAAGTCGCCCGAGCGCATCGCGTTGATGCAGTCGTTGGTCAACCGTGGAGTTGGAATCGTCATGATCCATCAGGCCGTGGACTATCCCAATGAAATGGCTGATCAAGCAAAGAGTTGGCTCGGCGGTATCTACCTCAATGGCGCTTCCGGGCGGGGACATTGGCCCAGCAAGCATGTCGATTTCCCTCAGCATCCGGTATCCCGTGGCGTTACACCGTGGGAGGTCAATGACGGCTGGTTGAACGGAATTCAGTTCACGGCAGGGCTGAAAGGTGTTACGCCGCTGGTATGGTCGGGAAAACAGTACGCAGGAAGTCGAGCTGGGTTGGACCCAGACGTGGTTGGTTGGGTGTTCCAGCGGCCCGAGGGAGGTCGGTCGTTCTCGTTCACTGGACTGGATGCGCACTCAGCATGGTCGTTGACAGGCTTGCGACAATTGGTAGTCAACGGAGTCTTATGGTCGGCAGGAATCGAAGTTCCCCAATCCGGCGCACCATGTGCGATCAGTGAAAATGAACTACAAAGTCTGATGACGCCCCGCCAGCCGAAGCGAGCAAAAGCCAAGGCAGCAAAATCGGCTGAATAAGCGGCTTGCCGATGACCCGAGTCTATGCGGAAATGCGTTGACTGGTGCAGTATCTTTGATTGGTTCAACCGCCTTCCTGTACCAGGCATTTGGAACTAGAATCCTGGCAGTTTGAGATACCAATAGCGGAATAATGGACCAGCGATGAAGATCTTGGTAATTGGCGGTGGCGGTCGCGAACATGCACTGGCTTGGAAAATTCGGCAGAGCCCAAGAGTAACGCGAATATATGTGGCTCCGGGAAATGCTGGAACGGCGCGCGACGCCGAGAATGTGCCGATCGCTGCCGAAGATATCCCGTCGCTCGTCAAATTCGCTAAGCAAGAGAAAATTGATTTAACGGTGGTCGGACCCGAAGCAGCGCTCGCGCTGGGGATCGTCGACGCTTTTCAGAATTCTGGGCTGCGCATTTTCGGCCCGACTCAGATTGCTTCGCAACTGGAAAGCAGCAAAGTCTTTTGCAAGAGTCTGTTGCGCCAAGCCGACGTTCCAACGGCAGACTTTCAAGTCTTTCGTGAAGCTGACGATGCGATGCGATTTATCAAAGGGCGCTTTCCCGGTGAGCGCGACCGGTGCCCCGTGGTGGTCAAAGCAGATGGCTTGGCGGCAGGCAAAGGAGTTATCGTTTGTAAACGCCGCGACGATGCCCTGGAGGCGATTGATCGAATTGCTCGCCGCAAAGAGTTCGGTAAGGCCGGCAGCCAGATGGTCATCGAGGAACGTCTCGAAGGACAGGAGGCGAGTGTCCTGGCGATCACCGATGGTCGCACGATTGTTCCGTTGCCTCCCGCACAAGATCACAAGCCAGCCTTTGACGGCGATGCTGGCCCGAACACAGGCGGCATGGGAGCCTATTGCCCTACACCGATCGTAGACGACACGATGATGGCCTGGATCGAAGAACATGTGTTGGTACCGACCGTGCATGCCATGAAGCGCAATCGCAAGCCGTTTCGTGGAGTGCTGTATGCGGGCCTCATGTTGACCAATACGGGTCCTAAGGTGCTGGAGTTTAACGTACGATTTGGCGATCCCGAGTGCCAGCCATTGTTGATGCGATTGAAGAGTGACTTGGTCGATATTCTGGAAGCTGTGGTAGATCAGCGTCTCGACCAGATCGAAGCGCCGGTCTGGGACCCTCGCCCGGCGATTTGCGTCGTGATGGCTAGCCAAGGATATCCCGGCGATTATCAGAAGGGACGCCCAATCACTGGGATCGATGCTGCCGATGAAATGCCCGACGTCAAAGTGTTTCACGCTGGGACGAAATTAATCGACCAGGAAGTCGTTACCGACGGCGGTCGAGTTCTCGGCGTGACCGCACTGGGCACCAGCATTTCGGATGCAAAGTTGCAAGCCTATACGGCGGTCCAAAAAGTGCGATGGGCCGGATCGTGGTGCCGCAAAGACATCAGTGATAAAGCGGTTCAGTTCTTGGAAACTCAAAATGTGTAGCTTGATAAGGCAAGTGTCCTCGTCATGGGTATCTCATTTCAAAAGAGCCACGCAACCTTAAGATTGACGGGAATCGATCCCGAGTTGCTGTAGTTTAGCTCTCAACTGTGCTGCTTCTTGCTCGACCTTGTCTGCTCTCAACTTCTCAGCATCCGCTCTCAGCTTCTCCGCATCGGCTCTCAGTTTCTCCGCATCGGCTCTCAGTTTCTCCGCATCGGCTCGCTGCTGTTCCTCATCTGCACGTTGTTCTTGCAAGGATGCGAGCTCTTTCCCTGTTGGTAGAAGCTGTCCCTGTACGGTAGTCCAGCGCAACCAAGACTGAGACATGTCTTCGTAGGTCCCTTGCCAAACTTGTACTCCAAGACCTAGCGATGCAAATACTTGCATTTCGGATTTGTCGAGTTCGTAGCGACCGCTCACAAGCCGATAGACGCGAAGTGGTTGCGAACTCAAGTGTTCTTCTGGGTCGTAGATGATGTAATAGGTGATGCCAATCTTGGCGTATCCCTTGAGTTTAATCGTATCTTCTCCACCCTCGTCGTTCGAAACGACTTCCACAACCAAATCAGGAGCCTTGCCATACTCCCACACGAAATAGGATCGGTATCTTTTTGGGAAGGGGTCCACAGGCGACGAGACGCCCAAGCTGACTAAAACATCGGGAACAAACGGGGGCGTACGAATTGCGAAGAAGAGTCCTACGTTGCTCATTGCAACAAATGGCTCGCTGGGTTGCCAGGAACCATAGAGAACTTCTGCCAGCAGACGCTGCTGTTTTTCCGAAAATTGGCTATCCACGGGCGCACCATCCTCCGTAACAATATGATCGATATTGGGAT
The DNA here is from genome assembly GCA_005798335.1 of Planctomycetaceae bacterium. Taxonomy (GTDB): domain Bacteria; phylum Planctomycetota; class Planctomycetia; order Pirellulales; family Pirellulaceae; genus Aureliella. The sequence goes on from SYJV01000527.1 coordinate 10,145, forward strand.
GCAATTCGACTGGCAGTGGATGATGCTCAGAAACCAACATTGGCGGCTGAGCAGGTGCTTCACTGGACATATCAAACTCCTGAAACAGGTAACAATTCTGTGAATTCTATTGTAAGTCGGGCGGCACATAAAATATACCTGGGCCGAACATGCTGGAGTTAGGCAGTGTTGCGACCGCACCCACAGTTATGTTATTTGCTGTCGCTCGCCTAACCGAAATTATTCGCTGCGTTGGCGAACCAGACGCATGCGGACGCCCGTCGACGGTCCGAGAGTGACATTGCGTCGTCGCTGGACGACAGGTTTTGGCTCAAGCAGTTCAAACTCGAAGCGTTTCAGTAGCGTTCCTAGTACGATCGCCATTTCGAACGTGGCGAATGCTGCACCGATACAACGGCGATGTCCGCCTCCAAATGGCATGTACTCGAACGGTGAGTAGGACTTCTCCAAAAATCGCTCTGGACGAAATTGGTCCGGTTCAGGGAAAACCTGGGGATTGTAGTGGGCCAATACGGTACACGGTGCAATGGCCATACCGGCGGGCAGAGAGTAGTCGCCCAGTTGCATCGGTCGGGCCAACAAGCGTAGCACTTCCGTAACGATCGGGTGCATACGCAGGGACTCTTGGACGACGGCTTTCAAGTACGCAAGTTGCGCAAAAGCAGCAGGCTGCTGGCCATCGATCGAATCCAATTCCGTGCGAAGTTTGAGCAAGAATTCGGGATGCCTATGCAAGTGATACATGGCCCATGTCATCGCCAATGCGCTGGTTTCGTGTCCTGCGAACAGAAATGTCCCTAGCTCATCGCGTACATGTTCGCGCGTAATCGGTTCGCCATTCTCGTACTTAGCTGCCATCAAATGCGATAAGATATCGTCGCCATTGTGTTGGTTTTCTAACCGAGAATCACACTCTTGGTCGAAAGCACGATACAGTTTCTGGCGGGCAGCACAAAATCGATCCCATGGGGATAGACCTAAGAACGAAACGTGCATCTTCTTCGAGAAGAATAGCAACGGGCGACTGGCCCGCACCAGAAGGCGGCCTGCATTGACCAGCTCTGCCGCACGCTGGTCTTGGTTTCCCCCGAAGATTGTGCGCGCGATAATTTGCAAAGATATTTCGTTCATCCGCGGCAATGTGAGAAACGACTGTTCTTGCGCTAGGTTCGCGTAAACTCTTTCCGCGGCTTGGCTCATGGCTTGACCGTAGGCCTTCATTCGATCGCCATGAAACATGGGCATGATCAAGCGGCGTTCGCGCTTATGAATATCTCCACTGAGTAGCAGCATGGACCCGGCTCCGAACATCGGCTGCACCGTTTCCATTGCGAACGGGACAAATGTGCCCGGATCTTCTCCAAAAACTTGCTTAACTAGATCGCTGCGTCCTGTAACGACGATCGGTCCGTTGAGCGCATTGACGAGAAATGGATCACCGAATTGACTGACCAACCGCTCAAACGCTCGCCGAGGGTTCGCCACTATTTTTAAAGTGGGGCGCCATTTACCTCTGGGGCCTGGGGGCAAGATGAAGTTCATTTCGTATCGGCAAAATGGCCAGTTCGATCGGGTCCCGATGTTGCAGGGAGCTTTCGAAGTGGTAAATTAGGGGCCTGTGGATGGTGCCGAAAGCAATTCTCGCGATTGCCGACGGCTTGGAAATGGCCGACACGTAAAAACTTTTGACGCGATCGACCCAGGCAACCAAGGTATTCCTACCATTACAACTTTTCTGTCTAGTCGTATTTGAGCATGTCACTTGGATTCCTAGTTCTGGTTTGGTGGCTGATCTCCTTGGGAGGCGTTGGGGTGGCGTTTGCAATCGTCGCCAGTCGAGCGCGTCCGGATTGGATCGCTGCACCTGAATCCCTGATCTTCGGCGAACTGGTTGAGTGGTATTCGATATCCACTTGCCCAGCGCTCGAGTCTGGTGGCGGGCCCGAGATGGCGGTATTTCCTTGCGGGCCGCCGCTTTCGCCTGATTCCATGGGTGGTGTGTTTGAAATACTGGGCTTGAAAGTTCGGTTGCTGGGAGCTTTTCGCGTTGGTAACCATAAAGAGAGGTTGCTGCCGTGGCAAGTTTCGAAACTAGCTCATTGCATGGGCTCATCCAGCCGTGGCTGGAAGGATTGTGGCAGGACAGATTCCTGATCGCTCAATCGAGCGTATCAATCTGGGCAATTGCGGCCGCCATCTTAGGATTGGTGGCAGGTGCCATCGTTATCAAAGTGCTCGATTTACTGCGCGGTCGTGATGCGCGCACCCAGGCCCAGTTGGTGGTTGATCAGGCGAAGGCCGAGTCGGCGAACCTCGTTCGCGCCGCCGAATTGGAAGCCAAAGAAAAGGCCATTCAAACTAAGCAGCAGAACGACAAGGAATTGGCGCGAGAACGCGAACAATTACGTACGCGCGAGATCGCCTTGGATCGCCGCGAGGAAACTCTGCAGCAAACTGCCGAAGGTGTGCGCAAGCAGGAAAAAATGGTCGAAGCGAATCAACGTCGCTTGGCGGAAAAGGTCCAAGACGTCAATCGGCGATCCGAAGAGATTCAAAAGAAACTGCAAGAGCAGACTCAGCAATTGCAACGACTGTCTGGCATGACGAAGGAAGAAGCCACAACTCGGTTGATGAAATTGCTGGAACAGGAACTGGAACAAGAAGTCGGCAACAAGTTGCTCAAACACGAACGCCGCATCACAGAACTGGCAGACCAAAAATCTCAAGAGATACTGCTGACCGCGATGCAGCGCTACGCGTCGGCTCATACTGCCGACAGTACTACGAGCACGGTGGATATTCCCAACGATGAAATGAAGGGACGCATTATCGGTCGCGAGGGGCGAAACATCCGCGCGTTCGAGAAAGCTACCGGAGTCGACGTGATTATCGACGACACTCCCGGGGTCGTCATCGTCAGTGGCTTTGATCCGGTACGCCGCGAAGTGGCTCGCCAGTCGCTCGACAAGCTAATCGCAGACGGTCGCATCCACCCTTCGCGCATCGAGGAACTGGTTGCAGAAACAGAGAAAGAGATCGAGCAATTCATTCGCCGTAAGGGCCAGGAGGCCGCTGAGGAAGTTGATATCGGCGGACTGCATGAACGCATTGTCTATATGCTGGGCCGATTGCATTTCCGCACCAGTTTTAGTCAAAACGTGCTGAGGCATAGTGTCGAAGTTGCATTTTTGTCTGGCATGATGGCGGAAATGATTGGCTTGAATGCGGACTTGGCACGCCGGTGTGGTCTGCTGCACGACATTGGTAAAGCTGCTGATCATGAACTCGAAGGTGGGCATCCGAAAATCGGTGCCGACCTATTGAAGCGACACGGGGAAAATGAAACGGTAGTGCACGCTGCGCTGGGGCACCACGATCAAATTACCACAGAGTATCCCTATACTGTTTTGGTCGCAACCGCAGACGCCTGTAGTGCCTCGCGCCCTGGCGCTCGCCGCGAATCGCTCGAGCGATATATAAAACGCATGGAAGAACTGGAGACGATTGCCAGGGGCTTCGTAGGAGTCGAGCAAGCGTTTGCCATACAGGCCGGACGAGAGCTACGCGTGATCGCCAGCGCTAAAGACACCGATGATGCTAAAGCGGCCAAGATCTGCCGCGATATCGCGCAAGCATTCGAACAACAACTGACCTACCCGGGCGAGATTCGAGTGACTGTGGTACGAGAAGCTCGATTCACTGAGGTCGCCCGGTGACCCAACGCGAGACGATCGGGCCTCCGCCACGCGATTGTATTCGCCTTGCTTTGGTTGGAGACGTGGTAGGCAAACCAGGTCGCCGCATCGTGTGTGACTCGGTGAACTACCTGCGCCAATATTGGCATATCGATACGCTGGTGGTGAACGCAGAAAATGTCGCCGACGGTTCGGGAATTCGCTGCAAAGACTACCAACGATTAATCGATGCAGGCGTCGACGCGATTACGCTGGGCGACCATCTCTACAAAAAGCGCGAGATCATCGACGTACTAACCTCGAAGGATAATATCGTTCGTCCAGCAAACTTGCCTAGCGAGGCGCCCGGAAAAGACTGCATCATTATCACAGCGCGCGGTGGTGTTAAGATCGCCATATGCAGTTTAATGGGACGTGTTTTTATGAAGCCTATCGATTGCCCATTCCGCGCTGCCGACCGAGTGCTGGCAACATTGGACTCGAGTGTTCGTGTCCGTTTAGTCGACTTCCATGCCGAAGCCACCAGCGACAAACAACTGATGGGGCGATACTTGGACGGGCGAGTAACCGCAGTCATAGGCACGCACACGCACGTAGCAACTGCCGACGAACAGGTATTGAGCGGTGGAACTGGTTTCCAATGCGATGCAGGCATGACGGGGCCATTTGACGGAATTCTCGGTCGTAAAGCCGAAGCGGTCCTCGAGGCCACGCTCACTTCGTTACCAATTCCATTCCAAGTTTCGACAGGTGATGTACGATTAAACGCGACATGGTTTGATGCGGAAGTTGCTACCGGAAAATGCGTTGGCATTGGGCGAATCGAACTGCCCGAATCTTTGCTCAATCAAAAACGTACGGACTCAAATGTCGACTTACGCCTGCTATAGTCGTCAACGATTCGTTGGTCCAAACAATAAACTAGTTCTTGCGGAACTGCCGGTTCTCGATCTGGGTCGGCTGGAGATAAACCTACATCCGACGGGAAATTGTCCGGAAACGAAGAACTGCTGAGTTGCACTGCAACCCACAGGGAATCATACGTCGTTGGCGTGGGCACTTGACGGGTATAATACGCCCGATTCAACTTATTCCCGCAATCTACTTGAAGAAATCTCAAGCGAACGTAAATTGCACGACCTGTGGTAGTTGAGCTGATTGCGCGCGCCGACAAAGGCAACTCCCTTTTTGGACCAAGGCCGCATTTGAACCACGCCGCAAATCGCCTGCAACGAGGGTTAGTTCCAGTCGATCGACTGAAATCCGCAAATGTCAATGGCTCCGGAAAAACGAGTAAACTACCCGAGACGATCGCCTCGCAACTGGCACGGCATGACAGCGAGTGTTTGGTTTACCGTACTGGCCCAAAACAGGTTTGCGGTTTCACCTACGCGGGTCCCGATGGCAGCGATTATTACTCTGCTAAGCCTTAGCAACAGTTTGTTGGCATACATTAGTGACCGGCGATATGCCCGCCAAGTTACCGATACGAAAATCAATCCGCCACCACTGTTTGTGCTTGGGCATTGGCGAACCGGGACGACACTGCTGCACGAATTGCTGGTCAAAGACGATCGGTTCAGTTTTCCGACGACTTTCCAGTGTATGACGCCGCATCACTTTTTGTGGTCCGACCGCTGGTTGAGTTCACGACTGGATTGGTTGATGCCCAGTAGGCGTCCCATGGATGATATGGCGATTGGCATGAATCGGCCACAGGAGGATGAGTTTGCGCTGGTCAATTTGGGATTGGGTTCGCCTTACTTGGAATGGGCATTTCCCAATCGACGTCAGTGCTATGACGCTTATCTGACGCTGCACTCGCTCAGTGACGACGAGCGTGCGAATTGGAAATCGCAATTCGAGCGATTTGTCAAGCAGCTCTATTTGCTCAATCCAAAACGCGTGGTGCTCAAGTCACCTACCCATACGGCCCGCATCCGTACTTTGTTGGAGATATTTCCCGACGCTCGGTTCGTTCACATCGTACGTAACCCACTGCAATCGATTCCATCCACGGTGCGCACTTGGACGCGTGTGTGCGACGCCATTTCATTGCAGGTGCGGCGCGAGCCGGTTACCGTCGATCGGATACTGGATGTCTTTGAAGTGATGTACCATCGTTTCGATTCTGACTGTGGCTTGATACCGCCTGATCGCATAGTAGAAATCCGTTACGAAGATCTTGTCGCCAACCCTTTGCCGCAACTGCAAGGCATTTATTCAAGTTTGGGATTGGACGACTTTGAATATGCTCAACCAGCCATCTCGACATACCTCGCAAGCACTGCCAACTACAAGCCCAATAATCTGCAAATCACCGACGACGTGAAAGAAAAAATCCGCACGCGCTGTGGCAAGTATATGTCCAAGTACGGTTATCAGCCGTAGTGTAGAATACGCGGTGGCCTCGTTTTCCAGGAATCGGCACGTACGACTACATTATTTGACCGCCAATGTCACCATATCTGTCTGCCATCGCGAGCATCGAAATGTTGTGGGAGTGTCGATGAGCATCTGGTGGCTGAACACAATCATCATATCCTCTTGGTTTGTGACCTTATGGGGTGGCATAGGCATGCATGCGCTGGAGCACTTCAGCGGGCGCTCGCTAGAAGCCTATTGTCGATTGAAACGCAATCAGCATCGTTTTGGTGAAGTACTTGATTGGCAGCCGCGTAGCATAGCCGCAGCAAATTACTTATTCTTGATCGCGCTGGTCGTCGGCTCCATTGCTGCGGGAGTGCGATTCTGCGGGTTAGGCACTATTCAGTTTTCTGGATCTGCAATTACTGCCCAAGCGCCAGGATGGACGATCGCAGGTTGGATCGTCAGTTGGTTAGTCTTAGCGGTGCTCGCGGGATTTTGGCTTCCGCGTATTATTGTCCGTTATGGTTCAGCGGTATTCGTTTATCATTCCTGGCCAGTTTGGAAACTGATCACAATCCTCACTCGTCCAATCTCGGGTTTCGGTGAAGCCTTTACTTGGCTGGGCCAGCGTCTGAGCGATCAACCGGACGACGCAACGTTCGAAGAAGAGATGCTGGAGGACGAAATTCGTACGCGCGTTACCGCAGGTCAACGCGAAGGTGTTTTCGCTCAGGGTGTCTCGGAGATGATCACCGGTGTTATGAAGCTGGATGAAGGAGAAGTTGCGGAGATCATGACTCCCCGCTCGCAAGTCGATGCCATCGAAGTTTCCAGTTCCTGGGATCAGGTACTGAAGATCGTCGCTCGCTTCGGTCGCACGCGCCTACCAGTCTATCAACAAAGCTTGGACAGCGTCGTCGGAATTCTGTACGTCAAAGACTTGCTGGATGTGTTGGCTCACGATGATAGTCAGGCAACACCAGCACTAGAGTCCATACTGAGAAAACCGTGGATGGTTCCAGGTACTAAGCCTGTTGACGAACTGCTTCGCGACTTTTTGCACAATCGCAATCATATGGCGATCGTAGTGGATGACTTCCAACAAGTAATCGGTGTGGTCACGATCGAAGATGCGCTCGAGGAAATCGTGGGCGAGATCGCTGACGAACTGGATGAAGATGAAGACAGCGAATTGAAGTACGACGAAGCGACGCACTCGATCGAAGCCGAAGGCAAGGCCCCTGTCGATAGCATTGTGAAGCTGATCGGTTGGGAGCTGCCCGAATCGGACGACTACGACACGATCGGCGGACTAATCATCCATCGGCTCGGAGCAATTCCAACAGTTGGAACTGTAGTCGACATCGGCAACGTCCGTCTCACGGTCCTCAAAGCAACTCGCCGCAAGGTTCAGCAAGTAAAGCTGCAACAGCTCGATAAGACTTAACCCCATCGACCATGACCAATGGCCTCTGCGGAAAATGACTGGCCTTCCTCAGTTGTGACACACACTGTTGGTCGAAAATCTTGACGAGCTTCACTACCAAGTAATCGTCGAAACTCTGAAAAGTTCCGCTAACCAGTTGCCACGGACAGTTTTACTCGCCCACGATCGCAACGGCTTCGATTTCAATTTCCAGGCCAGGGACGGCGAGCTCCGGCGTGGCGAGAGCGGTGGAAGCTGGGAATGGTTCGCTGAGGTAGTCCAAGCGTACTTTGCGATAAATTGGAAGGTCGCGATTGATGTTTACGAAATAAGCGCGGAGCATCACTACGTTCTTGAAGCTTGCCCCAGCGGCTTTCAGGACGATCCCAATGCGGTCCATGGTTTGGCGCAACTGAGTTTCCATATCGGCCTTGAGATCCTCGGGACCCTGACCAGAGACGAAAACTACGCGTCGTCCGCTCGCTACGATACCCGGCGAATAACCGGTTGCCGCTGCCGGTGCGCCAGGTGGAAACAGCGATTGAATATTAAACGATGATCCTGCGGTCGTGCTCAGAGCTGCGGCTTGTTCAGCCGCTGAACCTGAGGCTGCTGCCAATCCCAACGAACCCGTCAATCCCACCGCAGCAGTTCCTAAGAACTTTCTGCGCACATCTGCGTTGTCGTCAGAGTTAGATTGAGCTTCACAAGTATCTGCGTCGACAGTCATGGCTTTGTCCTTCCTCGAAAATCCGCCGCTTGGTAGTGTTGAAGAATTTTTCAACAAAAATAGAAATTAGGTTCGGGTGCCACTAGAACTATGGCGGGTCCAAACCACCTTTGCAAAATGGGTTGCATCGTAAAATGCGCAACATTCCTCGTAGTGGTCCGCGAACGCAACCATATTTACGAATCGACTGGATCATGTACTCGCTGCACGTGGGCTGATAACGACAACTGGCGCGCAGCAGTGGCGATATCCCGCGCTGGTATGATCGTACCAGGAACACCAACACTGATTCAACTAAGGTAGTAAAGCGGCGCATGATTTCGCGTATGATGCGTCAGCCTCCTCTGGCTTTATTGCAGTGCAACTGGCGCCCGAGCTGGGATACCAACTTGCTCAGCGACTGGGTAACTGCGTGATATTGTGGTTGGCTGCCTTTGCGAGGTCGAACGACCAGATCCAATCCGACTGGTAAGTAGGCGCGCTGGCGGCGGAAGGCTTCCCGGATTAGGCGCTTCCAAGTATTTCGCAGAGGCGCGTTTCCAACACGCTTCGAGACGCTTAATCCCAAGCGACTGTAGGGCAGTTGATTTGGTAGTGCGTGAATTACCAGCACTTGATCGACAGCCACATGTTGACCCGCAAATACTGCTTCAAATTCTCGATCCGACCGCAGTCGCAAACACTTGGGAAAACGCTCACCACGAAGCGCGCCCGAAATGGCACATGCTGCCGACGCATCGGGACGGATCATTGAGCGCTTTGCCAATGGCGACTTCTTACCAAGTAATTCCGGCTCTGGGCGATTCGCTGTATTGTCGCTCAATGGTCTCGATCGCCTCTTGAGTTGATTTGTCCAAATGGTTGGGTAGTTTGATTTGCAATTCCACGAACAAGTCGCCAGGCGATCCTTTGGGATCGCGGACCCCCTGGCCTCTGACTCGTAACCGCTGGCCGCTGCCGCTGCCCGCAGGAATTTTTAGTTCAACGGTGCCATCAGGTGTGGGCACATCGACTTTTCCACCTAAAGCAGCCTCACCAAGCGTGACTGGCAATCGCAATTCGAGGTTCTTGCCTACACGACGAAAATGTGGGTGGTTGGCCACGTGCAATGTGAGTATCAAATCGCCGTTCTTGCCGCCCCCAGGCGCTGGTTCGCCTTGTCCTCGCAAACGAATTTTCTGGCCGTCGTCGACGCCGGCCGGAATCGTCACCTGGATGGTGTCTCGCTTTCCGTTTCGTTCGATCGACAGAGACGCTCCGCCACCTACGACAGCGGTATTGAATGGAACCGTCAGCTCGGCAGTGACATCATTGCCAGTCGTCGGCTGAGCTCGCCCGCGGCCCGGCCGAGCGCGCCCGCCACCGCCACCTCCTCCACCACCAAAGTGCCTAAACAAATCGCCGATATCTCCTTCGAATTTGAATCCGTCGCCAGGACCTCCCTTGCCACCAAAAATCTGGTCGATATCTACAGAAAATGGTGCACCGCTACGCCCAGCTCCAGCCCATTGGTTGGCATTTTCAAAATCCGGACCAAATTGGTCGTATTTCTTGCGTTTTTCAGCATCGCTGAGAGTGTCATAAGCCTTTTGAATTTCTTGAAATTTCTTTTTCGCGGCTTTATCATCCGGGTTCATGTCAGGATGATATTTACGAGCCAACTTGCGGTAAGCCTTTTGGATTTCGTCCGCAGTTGCGGTCCGCTCAACTCCAAGCGATTGGTAATAGTCCTCTGCCATAGTCTTCATAATTTCCGAGCCTAAGGTTGTAACACCTAGTGTGGTCAAGCCCTCGTTTAACCCGCAGCCGGAGGCGAGGATTGAGCCCGGTTAGATATTGATCCAGCGTGTAAATACTGGCTCAATCCTCGCCTCCGGCTGCGGGTTAAACGAGGGTTCGACCACACCAGGCAACACTCGCCAGTATACCGCCAAGTTCAGCGAACTATAGTGTGCCGACATGACATTTGAGTTCCAAGTTCCTGGCAACGTGCAATTCTTAGGCCAGCATCCTAGCCTACGAAATTCAATTCTCGGCGAGTAAACTTGGCCGTAGCGCAACTGTCCGCCCTGGCGTCCGAAAAACTCGGTGGAAGGCAGGTCTTACCTTGTTCGCAGCATTATTGACACTGATCGTCATTTCATTGGTCTCGCTGATCGCAGTTCGAGCCGGGGCGACCGCGCTGATGATGACGGGCTTGAGCTGGGACGCGGCGAGTTTTCAGAGCTATTCCGCTTTTTTTGGCGTTGGCTTTACCACGCGCGAGGCAGAACTAGTTGTCAACCATCCTGTGCGGCGCCGCATCATTCGCGATTTGATCTTGGCCGGCAACATCGGTATCACCAGCTCGGTCGCTACTTTGGTGGCTACGTTGGTACAAAATTCAAGCGGGTTCAAGCCACTAGCAATCGTTATTCTACTCGTTAGCGGGCTGGCGCTGATCCTATATTTAACGAGTGTCTCATGGGTCCAGCGCTGGATGGATCGAGTTATTCAAATGACGCTGAAGCGCGCTGGAATTGTGCACGTCATGGACTACGAACTCTTGCTCCGCGTCAATCACGGTTATGTTGTTATCGAAGTCGATGTCCTGGAAGGTAGTCCATTGGCGAATCATTCGCTGCGCGAAACGCGGCCCTGGGATCACGGCGTCATCGTTCTAGCGATCGCGCGAGACGGTGAAAAATTGCAGGGAATTCCTAATGCCGACACAATAATCCTGCCCGGTGATGTACTCACGACTTATGGTAAGCAAGCCAGCGTTCACAAATTGCTCGACCTACCCGTGACATCAGAAAAGCAATGAGAAAGCAGTTCTCAAGTCGCGGTTCGCGCATAGCATCAGATGGATGGTAGAGTTCGCCATGGTTAATCTGGTATCCTCATGTTTTCATCGTTAGCAACTGGTCGACTGGGAACTAAAAAAATCAACGCCAAGCATTTTTGAGATAGGTGGTCAACATGATTCGAAGAATATGGACGTTTGCTTTTGCGTCTTGGCAAATTCTGTCAGCATATGCGGCCGTTGCGCAGTCCGATGTGGAAAGTCTGCTCAATCGAGAGATACTAGATCGCGCGACTCCATTGTCGGAAGTGCAGACGTTTGTCGAATCGCGAGTGCCGTTGATGAAGTCGTACGCTGCTTCTGATCAATGGAATTCGGAGGCCGACAAAATGCGGCAGGAAGTCTTGGAAAAGGTCGTCTATCGCGGACAGGCAGTGAAGTGGCGCGATGCGCGCACGAGCGTCCAGTGGCTGGAAACAATTCCAGGAGGACCTGGATATACGATCCGCAAACTGCGTTATGAGGCGCTGCCTGGCATGTGGATTCCAGCGTTGCTGTATCTGCCCGATAAAATATCGGGTCACGTTCCTGCCGTACTCAATGTCAATGGACACAGCCCCGAAGGCAAGCAGTATCCTCCCAAGCAGATGCGCTGTATCAATTTAGCGAAACGAGGAATGTTGGCGCTAAATATCGAATGGCTTGGCATGGGTCAGTTGAGGACCAGCGGTTACTCACACACGAAGATGAACCAATTGGATCTGTGCGGGACCAGCGGTCTAGCTCCATTCTACTTGTGTATGAAGCGTGGCCTGGATGTGTTGCTCAGCCTCGAACACGCCGACCCAGCGCGAGTTTGTGTGACCGGTTTATCCGGAGGTGGTTGGCAGACCATCGTGTTAAGCGCCCTCGATACGCGAGTCACACTATGCAATCCGGTCGCCGGTTATTCCAGTTTCCTAACTAGAACACGGCACTTCAAAGACCTGGGAGATTCGGAGCAAACGCCGACTGACTTGGCAACGATCGCCGACTACACGCATTTGACCGCCATGCTCGCTCCCAGACCGGCGCTGTTGACTTATAACGCCAAAGACGATTGTTGCTTCGAATCTGGATACGCCTTGCAACCGTTAATCGACGCGGCGTCGGGTGTATATCGACTGTTCGATAAGCCAAACTTCTTGCGCAGTCACGTGAACCATGATCCTGGTACCCACAATTTCGAAGTCGATAATCGACAAGCTCTCTATCGCATGATGGGCGACTATTTCTATACCAGTGCAGACAATTTTAATAGGCATGAAATTCCGTCCAACGATGAACTAAAAACCGCCGAACAACTTATGGTCGGCTTGCCCAGCACGAACGAAGATTTTCACACGTTGGCTGTTTCAATCAGCGAGTCGATGCCAAAGTACGCTATCACGGATAACTCCGAACTTCGAGCTCGCCTCAAGGATGTCGTCAAAGCAAAGGAATACTCAGTTGCGGCGACGCAAGTTGGTCGCGATACGAAAGGTGATGTTACCGCAATTTATTGGCAATTGCGTTTGGGGAATCAATGGACCGTGCCCGCAGTTGAATTGCTGCCGAGCAACGTAATAGGAACCGCAATCCTGATCGCAGACGGTGGTCGCACAGCTGCCGCTGCTCAAGCCGCAGACCTTGTCCAGCGCGGCAATCGCGTGCTTGCGGTCGATCCGTTTTACTTTGGCGAATCCAAGATCCGCGAAAAAGATTGGCTCTTTGCCCTGTTGGTCGCGACAGTTGGCGAACGTCCGCTGGGCGTGCAGGCGAGTCAAATCGCGGCGATTGCTCGATGGACAAAAGGACGAGCCGCGAATGCGCCAGTCACTCTGGTATCTGCCGGTCCGCGATCAGGTGTCATAGCACTGGTGGCTGCCGCTATCGAACGCCAATCGATTTCCAACGTCGTACAACACGATGCACTGGAGAGTCTCAAAGAGGTCATTGCTCGCGACATGTCCATAACCGAAGCACCTGAGCTGTTCTGCTTTGGATTGCTGGAATTGTGCGATCTTAAACAATTACGAGCAGTGTTTTCACACTAGGCATCCATGTGATGGGCCACCAGTCTGAGGAGTTAAAATTCTGGTCTTGCGGTGGATTGTGTTTGCGAAATTTTTTGCGATGGCATGCAGCACATTGATCCCACAGTCTTGGCGGCATTTCCTGCGGGATTCACTTCCTGCAATCTACGAGTTAGCCCAGTTGATTATGCAAAATAGCAATAATCTGAAGCAAAACTTGCTTCTTGTGATTCTTACGCGATACTGAAGTATACATCGCCTTGAGTGTTGATTCAGCAGGCGTCGAAAAGAACTAGGAACAAAGCAAAAATGTCGCTCGTAAATAAACTAATTGTTGCGCTGATGTTCGGTGTCGCGCTGGCGAGTGCGCGAACCGGCAACGCTTGGCATTTCCACGCAATTCAAGGCTGTGGCTGGGGTGGAAACAGTACCTGGATATACTCGCCCGTTGGAGCATATCACCCGTTCTGGAATGTTGGGTTCCACTCGGCATTCTGCGCACCTCCCACGTTGCGATACACTACTTTCTATAGACCGAATTTTTACATTGGTAGCCTGCGTCCAACTTGGAATCGCTGGTATGCACGTCGCCCTGTTTTCGGATACCCATACTGCGCTGCGAGTTACCATGTGGGGTCGGCTTGTGTCGGGTACCCAGTCGCAAGTTGGCCATCGGTACAGCCATGGGCTGCTGAAACATCTAGCGTTCCGTTTTTCGGACCGCTGTCTGTTAACAGATCGATTCTTTTGGACCAACCGGATCAGGCGACGGCCGCAAGCCGCCGACCAGCTTCAGAGCGAAACGTGGCGCATGCGCGATTCGTTTCAACAAGTGTGCAAGATCCAAGTCAGAGTGTCCCGACAGATATGCTCAACGCCGCTGACGCGATTTTCGCTGCCGGTGGATACCAACAAGCCACTCAGGCTTATGCTCGGCTAGCGGTTCGGTACGGTGTTAGTGACGATATCACCACGCGGCGTTTTGTCGCCTTGGTGGCTGGCCGTGATTTCGAACAAGCGGCCGTGGTGTTGCAAGCTGCGTTGGCCGGCGGAGCGAAGATCAATGCTGCGCATTTGCCCGAGCATTCCTTGCGCAAACTTTACGGAGTGTCGGCTAGCGAAGTCGATCTGCACTGCGAATTCCTGGCAAAGTACGCACTCCAGCACAATCGCGAGGCGTTGCCCTTAGCCATGGTTGGAACTTGGTTAGTGCTCGACGGCCAACCGGATCGTGCGGAAGCGTTCTTGCATCGAGCTGCCGATATCGATCGTACTTTCACGGTGGACTTGGTCAGCACCAGCGGCAGCGCCAAGTAGTTTCAGGTTCGACAACCGGCTAGAATCGAAGTGTAATATTACTGGAATTGTGGAACTCGGCGAGCTCAATGCCTCGCAATTCCCGCTGCTAACCCTGCCTCATAATCTCCCGCCTGCGAGTTGGATATGGTGAACTGGTTTCGAATTTGCCTCCTTGGAATTGTTTTAACCAACGTTTGGTCCAGCCAAAGTGATTCTTGCGCGCTTGGGCAGCAGGAAAGCGCGAAGGACTCAGCTAAGCAAACCGGTTCCAGCGATGCCAAGCCAGATGCTGGCGCCGCCCCGTCCAAAGCAACGGAGGCGCCAACAACAGATCAATCAAAGGCTTCTACACCAGAAGCGCCTCCTACAGCACCAATTCAATCGGGCTTGATCGACTTTGATCGCGACATTCGCCCGATTTTCGAGGCCAAATGTGTCGAATGTCACGGCCCCAAAAAGGCCACTAATGACTTTCGAGTTGACCAGCAAGATACGCTATTGCCCTACGCCGAAGGAGGCTTGGAATCCAGTTTGCTATGGACCACTTACTTAATGACTGACGATCAAGACATGAAAATGCCGCCAGTGAAGCAGGATAATCCACTGACGGGAGCGGAACTCGCGCTGATCAAAGTGTGGATCGAGGAAGGGGCTCAATGGAAAGACCCGGCCGAGCCAGCGGCAGAAAACGATTCCGCCACGGAGCCCCAAGCCTCGACCACGGCGACGGCAACGTCTGATTCGGCACCAGCCGTAGAATCAACCTTGCAAGAAAAGCTTTGGACGTTTCAGGGTTACTTCCATCCTGCCATGGTACATTTTCCAGTTGCTTGTTTGATGATGGCGGCACTGTTTGGAATTGGAGCGATTTTCTTTGGCGAAACTTGTGAATTAGTGGCGTTTCATTGTTTGTGGGTCGGGGCAATGGGCGCGGTTGCTTCGTGCCTGATGGGCTGGTCGTTTGCCGACATATGCGGCTACGGAGCCGATCCGTGGGCGTTCGATTGGAATTCGGCAGTGACGCGCCATCGCTGGTCGGGAATCGTCCTGGCAGTGCTTGCGATGATCGTTTGGTTCATTGCCATCATTGCTCGGCGAACAGAATCATCAACACTACGTGGAGTGTGGATTGTTGGAGCCATTTCCGCCGCAGCCTTAGTGGGAATCGTTGGGCACCAAGGCGGAGAAATGACCTACGGCGAAGGCATGTATGACAAAGCTTTCGAGAATTTATTCAGTCAAGCGGCCCCAGCACAAGAAAATCTCGCAAGCCCAGTGCCTGCTTCCGAGCGAGCCGCCAGTCGCAGACCTTAAGCAAGCGGAAACAATGCGAGACTGCCTCGAGCGCTTCGACGATTTCTTCGTTTTTTTCTTTACTGGACTAGCGAATCGAGCAAAGCTTGCTTGGTGGCGCCAAGAATTTTTCGTTGAGCGTCTTCAAAATCGCCTTCGATAAACGCGCCTGCGGCAGCTTTATGTCCGCCACCGCCGAACTGATTGGCCAAGCGATTGCAATCGACTGCGCAGCGACTGCGAAAGCTGATCTTGAAACCGCCTTTGAGCTGTTCGACCATGATGAGGGCAACTTTGGTTCCAGCGATGGCAAGCGTCATATTGATTGCGTCTTCGGTGTCGCTGGGCAGCGCTCCGGTTTCGGCGAAGTCTTCTTTGCGCACGAATGTATGCACGAGCTGGCCATCCAGATCACTCTGCGTGCGCGACAAAATGCGGCCTCGCAAACGAACTCGGCCGATCGTATCGCGCTCGTAGAGATCCCCATAAATCGACGCTGGGACCGCGCCGCACTCTAGCAGATCGGCGACGATGCGATACGTAGCGCTCGTGGTCGACCCAAAGCGGAACCATCCCGTATCGGTGGCAATTGCCGCAAACAAAGCTCGCGCCATGGGCTCGGTGATCTGCAATTTCATTTCTCGCGCCAGGCGAGCGACCAAATGCCCGGTCGCTTCCGATGTGGTCTCTTTGTAAAACTCGGCACCGAGATCGTCTTCGCCGACGTGATGGTCGATTACCAACTTGGTTCCCTTGAACTGTCGCAATACTTCACCCATCGGGCCGAGCTGCGCCCAGGCGCTGGTATCGAGCACGATGAAACAATCGGCATGAAGGTCTTCGGCAGCGATGTGATCGCCCAGCACCTGGATGCTCAAATCGAGATCGATGAACGCAAGATTCGGTGGGGTCGGATGTCCGTTGACGATTTGCACTTGCTTGCCCAATTGACGCAGCAGCCCAGCCATTCCCAATTCGCTACCCAGCGCGTCACAATCGGGACGAATGTGGCTGGTCAAAACGAATGAGTGGTGCTGGTGTATCCGAGCTGCGAGCTGTTGCCAATCAATCGACATAAATACTAATCCATGCTAGCAATGGGAAAATGGAGCTTTGTTTTGCTGAGTCCGTTTATCGAACAGCTATTGAGGTACACACCTGAATATCGTCCTGAATCTGTTGCACTAATGCTTGTTGGGATTCGAATCGGCGCACATTACGGACTCGCGCAAGTATATCGACCTCTAGTTGCCGATCGTACAACATTCCCCGCCATCCGATGATGTGTACTTCGACTTTATTTTGATTGTCTGCAAATGTGGGATTGGTACCAACATTGATCGCTGCTGGCCACGTGTTGCCATCGATCACCACCGAGCCTGCATAAACGCCTTCGGCGGGAATCAGCACTGGGATCGAGTGGAGATTTGCGGTGGGAAATCCCAATTGGTTCCCGCGACCAGCACCTCGAGCCACAGTTCCGCGCAGTCGATAGGGTCTGACGAGCAAACGATTTACCTCCGTCATCTGGCCAGCGCCGATCATGCATCTAACGCGTGAGCTTGAGATTAATTCGCCAGTTTGAGTTGATTGAGGTTCGACGATGTGCAGTGTGATGGCATTGATCCGACACAAATCGCGCAAGACCGCAATATTCCCCGCACGGTCCTTACCAAACATGAAATTGGGACCCTCAACCATGACTCGGGCTCCGATTCTGTCGACGACCACTTGTCGGAAAAAATCGGCCGCGTTCATGTCCAACAACCGTCGGTCGGTCGGATAGGCGATTACCACATCGACGCCGAGCTGGCCAAGCACTTCGACGCGTCGATCAATCCATGTCAAAGCAGGTGGGCTGGGGAATTCCGGTTGCAATATTCTCGCTGGCGGTGGATCAAAAGTAAAAACTATCGATGGCCCATGGATCTGGCGAGAAGCATGTACCAATTGAGAGACTAGCGCCGCATGTCCGCGGTGAATTGCGTCAAAATTACCAATTGCCAGCCCACCGCCACGTAATTCGTCTGGAAATTCTCCAAGCTGAGTTATGAGACGTGGCATTTAATATGGAAGGCGATAACAACCAGGCGAACGCAACGACTGAAAATCAGAAGTTCATTAGGGGGCAGGTACCGTTGCGGAACGACCCTGCGGGTACTTTGAACGCCAGTACCCAACCCCATTGGAACACCACTGAATTCGGCGATGAATGCGCGGAGATACCATGCACGGGCCTAAGATTATCAGCGAGAGTGCCTCCGACCACAACCACTGGGGAGTGCCGATTCAGCGGTATTCTACCGCACTTGCGGTGACCGAGTCTTCTGGGTTGTTGCCTGATTGGCGACCTGTCGATACCCTTGTCTTATTAAATAAAGGTCGTAGGCAGTGTGATTTAGGAGTCGCGAGTTCTAAATTCAAAGTTGGCGGGAAAAAGTTTCTCGAATTGCAGCCTCATCGCCTGCCAACTTCGATTTTGAACCCACGACCCTTAAAGCACTCGGCCGTAAAAGGAGTTGAATCGTGTTTGTAGCTGTTTCGACGGATTGTTTCCCCGAAATCACGATGCCCGAATTGGTCGATGTCTTCACCGACCTCGAGTTTACAACTCTGGAAATATCCCTGCGCGAAAACGGAACGCCCCTTAGTCCCAGCCGGATCGAGGATGATTTTGAAAAAGCGATTTTCCTAAGTCGAGACTGTCATCGATTGAATATCTGCTCGTATGATGTCCATATTGACGCAGTTGGCCAAGAATATTTGGACCAATTCGAATCGGTATGTAAGCTCGGCAAGGCCACTAAAGTGGTAACTTTGACGGTCCCATCAGCCGAACTCGGCACGCCGTTCAATGAAGAGGTCGAACGCTTGCAGAAATTGGTAGAAATTGCCGAAGGTGAAGGTGTGCGGGTGGCAATGAAAAGCCAGATTGGCCGACTTAGTGAAGATCCGGATACAGTCAAAGTACTGTGCGACAATGTGCGCGGTTTGGGACTAACGCTAGATCCGAGCCATTACTATTGCGGACACTATCGCAACAAGAATCTCGACAAAATTATGCAGTACGTCT
Source organism: Planctomycetaceae bacterium (assembly GCA_005798335.1). GTDB lineage: Bacteria > Planctomycetota > Planctomycetia > Pirellulales > Pirellulaceae > Aureliella. The sequence goes on from SYJV01000527.1 coordinate 28,870, forward strand.
TTCATGTCCATCTGCGCGACTCAAAGAAAGACCAATTGCAGGTTCGAGTTGGCCAAGGCGAAATCGAGTATGGCAAAGTCATTTCGCAGCTTGCGAGAGTCAAGTACGACCATGCGCTCAGCATTCAAATCGCACCGATGTCCGACGTAGATCAGCGACAGGAACTGCGCAAACTGCGATTATTATTAGAATCGCTTTTGTAGATCGTAATAGTGCGACTTGATGGTAACTCTTGTAGAGCCTCGTCACGGCTAAGCGTTTGAGTTCTGTGCTCGATTAGACAATACTATCGGGTATTCCAGCCGACCAATTGCAGCCCGTGAATCGGAATAGCCGTATCGTTAGAAGCCAAAGGCTCCGATCTGCTGATCCAAATGGTTGCAGTTGTACGGACAGCACCACTTTTTTGCGGAATACAAGCCCGAAGCGC
>SYJV01000528.1 GCA_005798335.1 Planctomycetaceae bacterium
CTTTTAACGCGTGCTGGTTTGACGCACTCGCTTGCGCTTCGGGCTTGTATTGGTAAATTCCCATCTGCCGCTCGCCTTAGCTCAATAGATTCGCATCACATCTTGGAAATCGTTGTCGTAGATCACACCCCACGTCGTTCCGGCTGTGATTGCGAGCGAAGTGGAAGCCGATTTGCCAGTCTTGGTATTTCGCCATGTAACTGGATAGGTACCTGGCGACATGGCAACTCGCAGTGCAGTCTTGGGATCTCCCGCTCCCTGTTCCGGTTTGAGCGCATACTTGGTAGAACCGATGGTAACCTCGATCGCGTCGGTGGACATGTTGCCGAGCAATCCCAAACATTTGCCTGCTGCCGGAATAACATTATCGGCCCGAGCGGCTGCATCATCTCGCACCGATAGTTTAATCGATGTCCGGTCGCCTTCGGAGGACAGGACTACGCCAAATTGACCGGTCGGGCCAAAATAGACCTTCTTGTTTGGAGCAGGCTGTTGGGCTTTGACTTCCTTCCAACCTCGTTTGGTTGCTTCGCTCTGATAGAATGCCTGGACGATTGCAAGTGGAGCATCAATCGTTGCGGTTACGTCCTTGAGATACCGAGTACCTTCGCTCGAAGTGCTCTCACAGTTTTCAGGAATTGGGTATTCGGCGGAACCGTCGGCAACTAACTTGTTGCGCTCAGGAGAATCAACAGCCAGCAGCGCGATTTGCAGCACGGGCTGGTTTACTTCGGCGGCAAAAGTGAATAGCTCGTCTCCGCTTTTCATCGGTTTGACCAGCCGCACGCGACCGTGCAGTTTGCCGCCCCGAAAGCGAACGGTGGAGACGATATCACCGCTGTTTGAGGCCAATGATGTCCCATCGGACATTGCATTGATGCTGACATTACTGTCGGTAATACGGATATCGATCGCTGGTGAACTAAAGTTGGCGACGACATCCATTGCATGCACGCTTTCGCCTTTGGCCAACATGCGTTTGAGTTTGTCTACATTCAGCGGTTGATCGCTAAATAGAATGAACTTAGTCGCGTCGCCATTGTCCAGCTTGGTATAGGCAACCGCATGCTTGAGCACGAATTTGTTCGAGCCAAATTGTAGAGTACAAGAACTAGTCCGGATGGCTTGGTCCTCGGCCGAAACTGGCTGAGTATCTTCTGCGACTTTGAAAGGATCGCTGGGCGATTCAACAGCTCTTGCTTTCGCGGTAGTTGGTGAGCTATCTCTTTCGAGGTTGTTCAGCAATTTCTCGGCTTGCGCTTGAAGCTGTCCAATGTCGACGGAATTGCCAGCCCCGAGACCGTTGAGCGAGCCGAGCGCCTTGTTCAACTCCGCGCCGACTGCTTTGGAGATCTCCGATTCCACCTGCTCGATTTGCTTCTCAACTTCGCTCTTCTCTTTGCTGGCCGGCTCAGCGGTAGGCAATGCGGCAACTTCGGCATTTTGCACGTCCTGTTTCGTGGGTTCAGTTTCCGCAGTCAAAGCGACTCGTTCCAACCAGATAGAATATTTTCCGCCTTGTTCTACCAATCGAGCAGCTAAGCCAACTTTGGGTCCTGTTTCGATTTTAAGCACATGAGCTTTCGCGCTCACGAAGTCTCCCGTCGCCGGAATTTTCCAACCGAATCCTGTCGACGACTTTGCCAAAAGCGCGACCATGGATTCTCGACTCTTATCCGCAGCAAAGGACGATCGTCCGCTGGAAACATCCAGCTTCAGCGGCTGACGATGATCCGGTGTAGGAACATCAAACGGGATCATGTGGTCCGCCAAGTAAAATGCCATGACTTTTGCGCTGGGCTGCTTCGGATCTTTAGAAATTCCTAAAGTAACTCGGCATGCGTTTTTGCGGAAAACAATCGAACGGTAGTGAGGAACGCTGATTTCCGTCCCGTGAAAGTCCTGGCAAATTTGCCAGCCTAGGTCGAGCATCTTCTTGCCAAGTGTTTCAGCGACTTGAACAATTCCCGACGAGGTCTGATGGCCAGCGTTCACCGCCACCGCATCATTGGCCGTGGCATCGTCCATCTTTGGAAGTTGACGCACATCCACGTTGCCAAGATTAGCCAGCATGATGCCAACTTCGCCCGGCCTGCTACCGGAGCTGAGTCCCGCGCGAATCATAAATCCATCTTTGGTGAACATGCGATCCACATAATGGTCCGAGCCGGTTACTAGGCTGGGCGTCTCGGTCCAGCCCCGTCCTGCGAGCTCAGCCTTATAAAACGCATCCACGGAAGCCAGGGAGCCTTCTGCGGAATAGTAGACATAGGTTGGCCCTTGTTCGAGCACCATCTTGGAATTCAGCCGAGGCAGCTTTTCCAAGTCGATCAAACCGAGTGCCTTAAACGCTGTTGCTGGTTCGGTAATACTGGTCGCACTAGTAGGCGACTGAATAGCCTTTGCGTCCGCTTCGGCCACCGCGCCAGGCGCACTAGTTTGTGCGCTATTACTGCCGCTTGCAGCATTCGTTGCCGTTTGAGCAGCAGCCGATTCCTTTTTCGAATCAGCCACGACCGATTCCGTGGGCGCAGAGGGCAAACTCGCTTGCGTTGATGATTCAGTTGACGTCGCACTCGCGCTAGGCGGAGCGATCGAGCTTGCCGGAGGAACTGGTTCCGATGACGAACCACATCCCATCACAGCTAACATTAATACGCAGATACCAAGCCACACATCTGATCGTGAAGTCTTCATTTTTTCCCCATCACTTAGCAAATTCCAACTCTAGGCAAACTCTGCTCCTAGCTACCTTCAACGCATGTGAGTTTACCCGCTCGCACTAGAACTAATGACTTGAGTCACGCAAATCGAAACACGCTTCGTGAAATATTTCGCCAAGGATTCCAAACGCGAAGCAAAATTTTCCGATTTCGCGTTGCAAATGACCAAGGGATATCATATCGCAAATTGTTGCGGCCAAGGGACTTACGCCTAGCACCCGGGCCTCGCCCCGCCCTGGGTAAACATTCGCCGAAGGTGTGGAGGATTTTTTGTCCGGAACGATAATCCGTGTTATTCTCTGTCAAACGTAGTGTCTCTCGCTGGCGCTTCGAGCTTGTATCCACACCTTCGGCGAATGTTTACCCTCGCCCTGGGAAGCATAACTGTGAGGCGAAACACATTCGAACTAGCCCAAGCGCACCATCTGATTCCCTGAGACTCACCGCTATTCATCCATTTGAAAAAGTTCCTTGGGCTTCCACAAGGCCCGTTGTGTCCATGGAAGCGATGTGCAGGCACGCAACCACGACGGTGCGTTAACCTCGAATATTACCACCGCGCCTGTCGTTAAGTAAATTTCGCTATTCGACCCAATGCTGGCCAGTTCGCTCAAGCCCGGATTATGGCCGATCAACATCGCGCATGACCAACTGTCGTGCAATCCTGTGACGACGGACTGCAGAGTTTCTAGGGTCGGTAAATACAATTGCTTTTCGTTCAGGACAATTGCGCTAGTCTTCCAAGCTGGACGTACACCCTCAAGAGTTTGCTGTACTCGTTTGGCGGTGCTAGCCAAAATCACATCGACGGCAATTTGATTGTCTCGCAAGTGCTGACCCATCAGCGGAGCGGTCTTGCGCCCGCGAGCATTCAGTGGCCGGTCGAAGTCGTCGATCCCAGGATTGTCCCAACTACTCTTCGCGTGCCGCATTAAGATCAACTGTCGCATAGCGTTTCCTCTTGTTTTGCTTAGACGTCCTCGCTAGCGCTTTCGGTTACCCATTCGAGTATGGCGATTTCTAGGTTGGAATCTGTTGGTTGCGTGAGTTCGCCAATTGCGTCAGCCAAGGTCGACAGCGTTGAAACTCTGCATCAACGTCCACTTCCGGAGCATAGCCCAATAAGTTGCGCGCTTTGTCGATCGAAAAGTAGTGGTCCAGCGCGAGTTGAGCAGCAACGAATCGTGTCATTGGTGGCTCCGATCGAACTCGAGCAAGCCGATAACAGCTCTCCAGTACCGCACCGATTTGAAAAGCCAAACGGTAGGAAATTCGTGCCGTCGGAACCCTCAATCCTGCAGTTTCGATGATACGCGTGATCCAGCTCCAGCACTCGACTGGTTGACCGTCAGTAACGAAAAACGCTTGCGAGTTAACACGCGCATCTCCGTCGCATAGTCGCTGGAGCGCCAGCAAGTGAGCTCGCGCGGCGTTGCGAACGTGAACTACATCGACCAAATTCTTGCCGTTACCCACGCGTTTCAATGCGCCCGCGCGCGTCCGCTGAATAACTCGGGGAAACAAATGCGGATCGCCATAACCCCAAATCAGATGCGGCCGCAACGCGCACGCATGCACGGTCCCATTTCGCGCAGCGTCGAGCACAGTTTGCTCGGCCAGTGCTTTGGTGTGAGGGTAGGCACACAACCATCGCTGGGGATATTCCGATGTCTCGTCGATTCCAGACTGATGAACTGCGGCGAACGTGACACTGGGACTGCTCGTATGGACCAGTCCGCGGACTTTGTGACGAACCGCAGCTTCGACAATGTGCGAAGTACCTGCAGTGTTGATGCGATAGTACTTATCCCACGGTCCCCAGACTCCGGCGATCGCAGCAGTATGAACGATCGCGTCGCAGCCGGAAACCGCCGATATTACTTGCGCGCGATTAGTAATGTCGCCTTGAACAATTTCGAGGCCCAGTTGTTCCAAATCCGCGTATCGCTGCCTCGCAAATCCACGCACGCTGAATCCTGCTTCGCAGAGTTGTCGGACAATTTCGCGTCCCAAAAAGCCGCCATATCCAGTTACCAAAATCCGAGCCATCGAGTGTCGTACTCTATAAAGTAGCGAGAAACTAAGTGCCGCCCTATTCTCCCACGACAATTCAACCCGCAAAGCGTCGACAAGTTGCGCAAGTCGTTAGCTCAGGCTGCGAGCGACCAAGACATTGCCGATCGATTTGAACGGGTCGGCTATTTGGACATTGTGCTACTTGCGCGGTGGGCTGAATTTGATGCGGTCGATCAAGCGAATCACGTCGTTACCTTGGCGGTAGCCGGTCACGGCAGTGATGGCTTCGATCAAATGCACGTAACGCAGATTAAAGTCAGCGTCGATTTCAACTTCCGGTCCCTCCTCTTTGATTGGCCCCGCCGAGTCGCCAACAAGCTGTAAAACGTGTTGTCGCAATCGCTTGAAATCTGTACCAAAAGATAGATTGTCGTTTAGTACAATTTCGCCGAGCTGGCCATCGGGCCCCGCATGAACTCGGAGTTTCAGAGGCAATTTGCTCGTATCCGGTGGCGGACCACCACCGGCGGCTGCTAGCGGCATTTTGACGTTGAAATCCCCTTCCTGCGCGCTAACTTTGAAGGTGACGATAAAGAAAATCAGCAGGAGAAATACGATGTCGATCATCGACGTCATCTGCAATTCGGCTTTGACTTCCCCCAGGTCTCGACGGCGGAATTTCATGGTCTACAAATCCTCTTTCACTCGCAGCGCGAATTTCTCTAATCCCATCTCTTGACAGCGACTGATCAAGTCTTGTACCCGTCCAGTTGCAACAGATTGATGAGCACGAATGACGACGTTTGCGTCCTTAGCCGTTTTCTTCTTTAATTTTAGTACGTCGAGTTCCGGAGCCAAACGCGTGCGAATAGCCTCGATCGCGGACTCAGCTCCGCCGACGACCACGGTTCCACTACTGGTCAAATGCACAATTATTGGAAACTTCAGCGGCTGGTCGGTTGGTTTGGCCAGTTCGCTGACCGGTAAAACGACTTTGTCATGCTGTTCGCTTTGAGAAAAATTGATCAGCACCGTAAAGAACGCGATCAACAGGAAGGTCATGTCGATCATCGGCGTAAGGTCGGCCTCGGCGCTGATCTGAGGATGTTTCTTTTGTAGCCTCATAATGATTATTCGCTTTCAGTGCCATCGCTCCCGCCTGCGGCTGCGAGTTAAACGAGAATGCGACTGGTCCATAGTTGATTCGGTGGTGAATTACTTGCCGGCTTCGAAGCGCTCCAGGAGGTTTTCGCTTTCCACACCGACTTTGAGAGTCAGTCGTTGGGCCCGATTTCGCAAAACGCTGAAGATCACGATGGCGGGGATCGCAATCAATAGTCCGACCAACGTTGTAAACAAAGCGGTCGCAATACCGGACGCTAATTCGCTCGGTTTGGGTGTAGCGGTTGCGCTGGCGATGACTTGAAAGGTGACGATCATTCCCTGAACTGTTCCAAACAGGCCGACCATGGGGCTGATGCTGCCAATCATCGCAATGTAGCTCATCTGGTGTTCCAGTTTCATCGATTCCTCCTCACCAACTTCCTGCATGGCTTCTACCGCATGATCGTAGCCGCGATCCAATTTCGAAAGGCCGGCCGAAAGTACTTGCCCCAAAAAGGATTCGTCGCTGCGCACCATCTCAGCTGCAGCCTGGACATTGCCCTCGTTAATCTGTTGCTCCACGCCCTCAATCAGATCCGTGGGACAGAAATTCTCCATGCGCACCGAAAGGAGACACATCACCACCAGAGACAGCAGTGTAATAGAAATAGCTAGAAAACCGATCGTGTAGTACGGTCCAAGAGCTTCATAAGTCCAGGCCAGCAAGTTGCTGGGCATGGCTGGAGCGGCAGGGGGATTATTTGCCGCCCCAGCAGGTTGCTCGGCAGCCTTGGCAGCATCGGCCGGCTGCTGTTCTGGCGCAGCGCCTGCGAATTCCTTGGCCAATGGATCCTGGTTCTTGTCTTGCGCAACAACAGACCCACATGCACCACTTCCTATTACGCACAGAATCGCTGCCAATTTGAGTGTTCGCACAATTCTCAAAATCACCCGTGGTGTAAACGCAATACCGTTCAACGAACGTGGGATAAGCTTCCAGCTTGTCAACCTGTAACGGAGTTTCACCATTGCTTGCACAAGATATTGACAAGCTGGAAGCTTATCCCACGTTCGTTGAACGGTATTGGGTGTAAACGCGGCTCTGACTTCCAAATCTCGCATGCTGTCACTCCAGAATCTGGTTGAATTTCCATCCGCGTCAGCGGAATGCTTGTTCGAGTTATCGTTTGTTTCGCGTGTTGGTACTACAATTTCACTTCTTGTTGGCCCAGGTGCTCGACGGATACCTTGCGGTTAATCGCTGCCTAGTCTCTTGTGCTCGCTGTGGTTGATTTACTTTCGGCCACAGGACCGTCAAGTGGTACAGTGCTTCGGCGTGCGATTCCGAGTCGGCAAAGAACAGTAAGTCGGTATGCAAGTAGGCAATGATGGCTTGGCTGGTTTGGCCCAATGTGACAAAGTTGGCTCCTTGCGCATTAAATATTTTCGCAAATAGCGTCTGGTCTGAGGAATCATATTTTTCGACCATCGCTTGCAGCACGGTAAGAGCATCTTTGGAATTCCCACTGCGTCCTAAACAAACCGCCAGACCGACATCGGCGTAGGTCTTCAAGCGAGTCATTTCGGGAGATGAAGCGGTCGCTGCAGATAGCTGTTCATATTTCTTTTTCGCTTCGGCATGATTGCCTCTGCGTAAATCGACTTCTGCCAGCCAATAAATGCCCTTGGCCTTGCTATCCACCGAAATCGACTTGCTGAGCGCGGGGAAATAAGTCGCTGCTTCATCCGGTTTGCCTAGGGCTAGCGCTAATTCGCCGAGCGTCTGAACCAACGTGTACCAGTGAAAAGACTTGTTATTTTTGCCGGCAAGTTGAAGAAGAGTGTTCTTCGCAGCCGTCTTGTCGCCGGTTCCACTTAGTGCCAACTTCGCGTCGCAGTATGCTCGATAGAATTCAAAGTCTTGCTTGGCCAGCGGCTTGGTTATGCTTGCGGCGTTAATCTTCTTCAATTCTTCATTGGCTTGATCGAACTGATCCTGCAAAATCAACTCGCGAGCGCGGTCGAGACCTGGAGGTTCGTCGTCAAAAGTGATCTTCTTGATATCGGATACTTTGTATTCTTGTTTATTTCCGGAGCGCACTTCGATGATGACTTTGTCCGGAGTTATTTCGGTAACTGTACCGCTAGCTGGCGCGCCTTGAATGGGAAAAAGTCGATCCTGCCCAACAGAGTTCTTTGAGGACACCGAAACCCAAAACATCGATACCACAAACAGCATCAAACCAATTCGCTTTCCCAAGACATTGAGCGCACGAACTGGAGCGAACTCGCTATGGCGAGCAATACAAGCCCGACGCGCAAGCGAGTGCGAGCCAGGATTCGAGTGCGAGCCAGGATTGATACACCCGCCTGCGCGTCGAGCTTGTATTGGAAATTCTGTTGGACCGTAGCACATTGCACGGGTACACGATTGAGTCGAAGTAATTTTTTTGGATTGGTGAAGCATGGTTCGCGATCGCGCGATTACTTGGTGGAACTCTTAGTATTGGCTGGTTTGAGAGAAGGCAATCCGGTCGGCGGTTTGCCTGCATCCTGTTCAATTCTTCTGAGCAATTCATCGAATTTCTTGAGCATTGCGGCGCCTCCCAATTCTGGATATCCCAGTGCAGTAGACGTAATATCCGCGATCGCGCGCTGAAGCATCTGGTCCTTGTCATTGCCGGTCTTGCTCATCGCCAACTTGTGGCGACAGAATGCAAGTTGATACCGAGCATCGAAAAACTGCGACTTGAATTGGGGTTTACCGGCAAGCAATTGCGAGATCTTGCCCCAGCCCCAGATCGTATTCGACGCCGGGTTGCCTCGACTGGCAGGGCGACCTCCCTCGATTGCCAACTGGTATGCTTGCGGGGTTCCGGACGCAGCCCAAACTTCGTAGATCTTGGCCGCTTCGATTTGCACATCGACCATTTTGCTATTTTCTTTTAGTACCATTTCGAATTGGTCTAAGGCTCCGGAAAAATCAGCTTGCGCGGCCAGCCCTTTGCCGATTTCTAGTCGGATGGGAATCATCAACGTGGGCGGTTGCACCCAGCCCGGCCGCGACGCCTCTTGTTCGAGTATCTTTTTGAACATGCTCGATGCACTCGCTAATAATTCCATCCGTCGCTGGCGACCGGCGACTGACGAAGTATCAAAGCTCTCCGACACTCTGGCCAGCGTTTGCGCGGCCCAGTATTGAGTGGTGAAATCATCCGCTCTGGCAACCAACTGACCTAACAAGAGCGCCAAACCGCTAGCGATTTTCTCTTTCTTAGCGGGTGTTTTCGCAAGATCGAGAGTCTCCTTGAGATCTCGGGCCAAGCCAACAAATATCGCGGTTTGTAATTTCTTGCCGTCTGCGTCAGTACCTGCAGCGGAACCTATTTCGCCGATTATTTTCTGGGCTTCTTCCAGGGTTACCGATTGCTCTTCCGATTCGGTTAGGCCGCCGATCAAAACTTGCAAACTAGTGCGATAGACATTCAGCAGCGCTTGGCGATCCTTTACCAGTGCGGGATTATCGCGGACCAATTGCAGCGGAGATAACGCACCGGCACTGACAATCGTTGACACCTCGTCCGAGCGCCCCAAATTCATTAGCAAACGGATCAGAATACTCTTCGATTCAATTGCCCGCTGATCGTATTCATCTTTCGGCAATCCTTCTATTCCCAGTTTCAGCATCTCGATCGATTGATTGCGTAGGCCGTCGATTTCAGTGGTGTCCGCACCTGTGGCAAGCGCCGCCTTTTTGTCGAGATATTGGCGATAAAGGACGAGTCCCAAATCTTGACGCAGCGAAGCCGCTCCTGCGGAACCCGTGGGAACGAGTGCGAGATACTGTTCCGCTTGACTCCAATTGCCATTGATCATGGCGATACGCACCAGCGCCGACGCGGCCGACTGTGCTGGATGGGAAACTGGCCAAGTCTTGACTAGATACTCGGCGAACGCACCGAGCATTCCGACGGCTTCTGACGATGGTTTGTCTTGTTCTTTAAGCAATTCGCCGTAACCCATCAGTGCCACGCTGGCGCTGTCGACACCAATATCGGTTCCTGGGTTGCTGCGCGACAAGAATTCACCTATTGCGATCGATTCCCAAGCTCGTTTATCTTGAGCCAACCAGTATCCCAATCGAAATCGAGTCTGTCGTAACTGGTCGCGATCATCGCTGCGCTTGTACATTTTGAGAGCAGTTTGCAACAGCTCGATTGCTTGCGTGCGTTCTTCGGATACGCCGGCTTCTGCTTGTGCAAGTTCCTGCTGGATGGTGTTCTTGTCTTCCGGCGAGGCCGTCTTCAATTGCTCTTTCAAAATGGCTAGCGGAGACGATTCGATTCGGTCGATACGCTCTTGCGCCGCTGCCAATGCTTCGGCGAAGTTCTTTACTTTGGGCAATTCCATGGACGCTGGTGGCTTGGCTTCGACACCGATCTTGGCCAACAGGCTGCGCGCTTGCTCCTGATGGGACGCGATACGCACCAACGGCTGCAAGCCCTCGCGAGCATCACGGCGCAGTCGCAGTGCCAGTCGATCGCTAGGATCTTTGACCAGCAACTGCTCGGCCCAGTCAACACGAGCTTGAGCAAAGGCCAATTTCAGGTCCAGCGTCTCGGATTTCAATCGTTCGTCAGGTCGGAGCTGTTTCTCCCATCGCTCGGCTCGATCGATGGCGGCAGGATATTTGTTCTCCTTCGCCGTAGCCAGTAATTTGACCAATTCGGTGAGCGCCTTGGTTTGTAAAGGTCGTAACAGATCGATGCCTTCATTTTCGAGAATTCTCTGGTAGCCATCGATCGCGTCCGCGGTTTGCTCCAAATCTCGCTGTATTCCGCTGCGGAAAAATATCGCCGAGTACCGCAGCAGAACGCGATCAATTTCTTTGTCATAAAAATCCGTGTAGGCCTTGGCTGCTGTTGCGAGGTCAGTTTTCCAAGCGGCACTGTTGACTGCTTGGCATCTTCCACGACTTTCGATAGCGTAGGCGATCAATAACTGAGCTTGACGATACTCGGTGCGATAGCGTTCTCGCAAAGCGGTCTGCGCGGTCTGCTTCGGGTCGATCTTGCGCCCCTGCATCGATTCGATTATCGGTTTCAGTTCGGCTTGCATTTTTTCGAACAGCGATTGTGCGTCGGAAAAGAACTTGCTCGCCTCGGTGTTGGGTTGGTCGGCAGGCGCTGTTGAAGAGTTCTTAGCCTCCTCTCCACGCGTCAGCAGCAAGTTCCCGAGTGCCAAACTGCCTTCGCTTCGACGGGCGTGATTAGGCTGTTTATCCAGGAAATCGCGAAACGCGGCCTCAGCCTCGTCCAACTTTTTCGCTCGATCAGGCGCTTTGGGTGCCAGCAGCGATGCGGACTGTTGCAGTAGTAATGCTCGTTCCAGCGGGACTTCCAAAGCAAAACCATTGCGGCTGTGCGGAGATTTCTCTAGATCCGCCAAGTACGTCAGCGCAACATCGAAATACCGCTGGTCTCGCAATTTCGTGAGAAAGCGTTGGTGCAGTTCTTCGGCAGTCACCACTGATGCCGATAGCGTCAGCACAATCGTAAGCAGCGTTGTAAATGCTAGTTTCAATACATTCACGATCCGATTAACCACCTGCCCAAATCGGAAACAATCGGTTGACTGGGGAAGCAGAAACAAAAATGTAACACGATCGCGTACGAAATACACGTCTCAACTTAAACGGATGTGTAGGATTAGAATGGAATTAGATGAACGAAAAGCCGCCCGCTTTGGGACGCAAGTTTTGAACTAGCAAAAAAGTCTACCTGCGAATTTGAACCCTTTCGTCCCTGCGAAGTAGCATTTGGCTCGAAGCGGAAAAGCGAGCCAGCTTTGGAATACGACCAATATTATAGCTACGGGCGCTGAATTACGAAACAAGCATACAAGCGTGGAGCAGCTATGGTTCGGTTGCGAACTGACCGATGGTATGGATTGGATGGGCAACGCCGCCTTGGACGACAAGCTGGGAGAAATATCTCCGGTACTCGCCAGTTGGTTTCTTTCGGCTTGTTGTTAATCCTGATCCTGCTGTTAATGCGCGAAGCAGCCCAGCCTCAAAACTTTAGTAGGGCATTTTCGGCTCTGGGCGTTCCGCTTGACGACCCAGCCTCGCCCGTAAATTCTCCCAAACCTGCCCAAACGCGGACGATAGAATTCGAGCCGGGAGTTCGAACAATTTCACCGGAGCATGATGTTTGGCAGGCAACGTGCAAGTCGGTCGTGCCCCAACTGCTGCAAGAAGTTTCGACCGAGACAATTCTCCAATTAGCCACACGATGGTTTTCTGAACCACCGTCGAGCAATCAACCAACTGCCAGTTCCATTGGCAGTTCCACGGATACGACTAAGTGGGTCGACCCATTCGCAACTGAAACTCTCCAGCGGCTCGCAAAGATTCGTTTGCGTCTGTCAGACTCCGCAGCCCAAATCGTAGACTTCCAAGCAGATCGCAAACTGACCAGCAAGAAGGCTCAAACTGAGGACGAACCGTGGCAGAGCGCTGGTGAACGTTTCGAGCGCGAGTGGGAATCGTTCCTGCGCGAATTAGGTTCTGCCAAAGCTGCTGTGCGGTCTTCACCACAAATTGATTCGACGATCAAATCGGTTTTGAGCGAGTCATTGGATCACAAGCTGGACAATTCTCTGCGCAACGCTGTGCATTGGACAAGTTCTGAATACGTGCCATTCTACCGACTGCTGCAACGCGGCACCGAACTGAGTCGCCAGCCATCATCAGTCGCATGCCCTCTGCTGACAACAACACAATTAGCAGCCGAGTTGGCGCCGCGCGGCGAGATAATTAACTTCCGCGGTTCGGTACGACGGGTCGAATCAATATCTAACGGCGATTCAACATTTGGAACTCCAAACGGATACTGGCGACTGTGGCTGCGCGGCGATGATAACTCTACACAGCCCGTGGCGATTTACACCACCGATGTGCAAGCCAGCGAATTGGCCAAACACTTACAGTCCGATTCGACAGATTTTCCGCGGATCGAAGTAATCGGCATTGTCTCTAAGCGATTGGCGTATAGTGCGCAAACTGGCATTGAAGTGGCGCCAACCTTGTTCGCCATTCGACTTCATTCTGCAGAACTATTAAACCAAGTTGCCGCGAGTAATCCGTTGAATGGCAAGGGACATCCGCCGGCAAATGTGCTGTGGATTCTGTCGGTCGCGGTGCTCATTGCGGCCGTTGTTGTAGTACCGGTGTGTTCAGGCTTTCGCAAAAGAGCGAAACCAATTCGAGTTACGAAGAGCAAGAGCATCTCGTTGTCATCGCTAGTTGCATGGATTGTCTTTGCGGGTACTGGAATCGAGGAAAGTTTTGCCAGCCAACCGGCTAAGACGCCGACTCCTTGGGATGAACCACCGGCGAGTTTACAAGCGGCTGAATTGCTCCAACGACGGCTGGCGGAAATTGTGACGGCAAAGGTTACGGACCAATTACTTCAGTTCTTTCGAGCGCGAACGGACGAATCGCTGCCCAACGATCTTTTGCGAGCCGTGTTCGTGTGTCGGAGCTTCGGATGGGAAGTAATTGAGCAATTTCCGATCGGAAAGAAATTGGCCGCGGGCAGCGTCATGGTTTTCCAAGGGCAAGGATTTGTGCGGCATGCGACTGTTGAGCAACTGTCGCACGATCAGCGATCATGGTACGCGTACGATGCTCAAACGGCGCTCTATCGCCTAGAGATCGAGTTAGCAGAACCCAAACGAATGTTGACGGTTTTTTGCGAGTCCGTTCCTCGTGGTTGGGTGACTAGTCCCCAATTAAGGCAGCCTTGCGAGATTCGAGGGCTTGCCATCTTGGCCAGCGCAGAAAGCGAGCACGGTTCCACCAGCGAACCGATTTGCGTGATAGCTCGGCAACCGATTTGGACGTTTGCGCCCCAACATGCAACGCAAAGCATCGCACCAGCAGTCCATGCGGATCATTTGCAACTTGGTTTAGCAGGCTGGAATCTGGCTTGGATCGATTCAATTTCCCAACGCGAACAAAAGCCACTGGAGTTCGAAGAAAGCGACGCTTTTTATTCGTTGCTGGATACAGCGCCAAAATTGACTGGCTACATGAGCGACACAACTGAGGGATTGACTCCAATGTTGGCACTCAAACAGCCAATCGAGTGTGCCGGCAAATTTGTGCGGTGGCCAGTTAGGCTGGTGCGAGGATCACTGATTCAGTCAGCACCGAGAGAGGTTGACTCACAGAATTTCGTTGCCGGTACTTATTACCAATTAGACGGCTGGGTAGATATCGCCGGACAACGCATCACGTTCAAGCTGAGCAGCGACTCGGAAAAGGGAGAACTGCCGATCGACTCCGGTGTCAAAGAAAACAATTCAATCGAATTCGCCGGCGAGTTTCCAATTACACTTGTCAGTCGCACGCTGCCGGATGAATTTATCAATCAAGCAGCCATTCGAGCTGGAGCGACGCAGTGGGACCTTCGACAATATGCGATAGCGCATGGGGTTTTTTACCGACTTTGGGGCTATCACTCCGAACAAGTAAGTCAGCTCAATTCCAATTCACGGCAGGTTGCTCCCCTGGTCGTGCTTACAAACCTTACTTCGTCGGCCCCACCGGTGCGGCGAGTGGTATCAGGAACGATATGGGTTAATTGGGTACTTTGTTTCGCCTTGCTCGGATGCTTGGCAGTGATTTGGCGATTTGCCTGGTCGGATCGAGGTGCTCGGCGCCGTCGTACCGCCCTGTGATGTTCGGCGATCTCCAGGTTTGCTCGACTGGGATCGTATCGGTGTTCGCCCCCATGCCTGCTTGACGCCGCCAATTCGATCACCATACTCGACCGCTTGTTGGCTCAGCGTTGGAGGTGGCCTTGCACATTAAGTTTAGCACCACCTCGCTAGAGCATTTTTCTGTGCTGCGGCACAAGTACACACGAACAGTTTAGCGGATTGAAACATGCGTCGAGCAAAAATTACGATTGTGGGAGCGGGAAACGTTGGGGCAACATGTGCGCATTGGTGCGCGGCGGCGGAGCTAGGAGACGTCGTGTTGCTGGATATTCCACAGATGGAAGATATGCCGCGCGGCAAGGCACTGGACCTGATGCAAGCCTCGCCAATAATGGGCTTCGACAGCAAGCTTGTGGGGACAACTTCCTACGATGACTCAGCCAACAGTGACGTTGTTGTGATCACGGCTGGTATCGCTCGGAAACCGGGCATGAGCCGCGACGATCTACTGAACACCAACGCAAAGATTGTTACTGCTGTTGCTGAGCAAGTAAAACGCACTTCGCCAAACGCCGTGGTGATCGTGGTTAGCAATCCACTGGATGCCATGGTCCAGCAAGCTTGGCGAGTCACCGGATTTTCGCCAAACCGCGTAATGGGCCAAGCGGGCGTTTTGGACACGGCGCGATACCGAACATTTTTGGCAATGGAGTTGGGAGTTAGCGTCGAAGATGTTTCGGCGCTGCTCATGGGTGGACATGGTGACACGATGGTTCCCATTCCCAGTTGCACCAGCGCCGGCGGAATCCCGATCTTGCAATTGATGAGTGAACAGCGACTGAACGAAATCGTCACGCGAACGCGCAATGGCGGTGCCGAAATCGTTTCGTTGCTGAAAACCGGAAGTGCTTACTACGCTCCTGCCGCAGCGACAGCCCAAATGGTCGAAGCGGTTGTGCGCGACAAGAAACGTTTAATTCCTTGTGCTGCGTATTGTGACAAGGAATATGGAGTGGGCGGATACTATGTAGGCGTTCCGGTGATAATTGGAACTAATGGTGTCGAGAAAATCGTCGAACTCAAACTTACTGAATCCGAACGGCAAGATTTTCAGAAGAGCGTTGACGCCGTCAAATCGCTTGTGGCATCGATGGATCAATTGCTGAAAGGCTGACGCTTGGAGCGAAACGCAAAAGCGAGCGGCAGATAGTTTCTTACCAATACAAGCCCGAAGCGCAAGCGAGTGTATGC
>SYJV01000529.1 GCA_005798335.1 Planctomycetaceae bacterium
CGCTTTGTAGTTCAAGAGAATCCGATGTCGTAAAGTTGGCGGCACCAGGGCTTTGATATCCGCCGTGGTGGCATGCGAACGCTCTTCGAGCAGCGCACGAGCCTTGGCACCGAGCACCAAAGTCTGCGCGGCTCGCAAGCCTGCGCCCCAACTGACCCAATCGTTGACGAAAGAAGTCGCTTCCGGGCGACCGGGGCGACTGGCCGCAACCAATCGCACCGCGTAGTCGGCGGTTTCGGGAGCGATCGGCACGCGGCGAACCACTTCTTGAAACCGCAACACGTCTTGTCCAGTGAACAGTTGCTCGATCGGCTCGGGGCGGCGCGATGTAGTTTGCAAAACCACTTCCAGTTCGTCTTTGTGAGGCAAATAATCGATCAACACGTTAAACATGAATCGATCGAGCTGAGCTTC
Source organism: Planctomycetaceae bacterium (assembly GCA_005798335.1). GTDB lineage: Bacteria > Planctomycetota > Planctomycetia > Pirellulales > Pirellulaceae > Aureliella. Next base: position 415 of record SYJV01000529.1, read on the forward strand.
TGGCAGCGGATAGGTCCCTTCCATCTCGATTGGGTTTTGTGTGGCCAGAACAAAGAACGGCTCTTCGAGTACATAACGCTTGCCCGCCACGGTGACTTGATGCTCCTGCATCGCTTCCAAGAGCGCGGCTTGCGTTTTGGGAGGCGTGCGGTTGATTTCGTCGGCTAGGATCACGTTCGCAAAAACGGGTCCTTTGACGAATTGCATTTCGCGGTGACCATCCTCGCGCTGTTCGAGTATTTCCGTTCCGGTGATATCCGACGGCATCAGATCAGGAGTAAATTGAATTCGCTGGAATTTGAGATCGAATATGCGAGCGACGCTGCGCACCAATAGTGTTTTGGCCAAGCCAGGCGCGCCTGTGATCAGACAATGTCCGCCCGCCAGCAGGCTGATCAGCAGTTGCTGGACGACATCTTTTTGACCGACAATCGTTTTGGAGAGTTCTTGGTCGATGCGAGCACGGCTGGCTCGCAGGTGTTCGACTACTTGTTGTTCCTCATCAGCCGAGAGCATTTCAACGCTCACTCGGTGGTTCCTTTCTGCTAATGTGTCATGGCGTAAGTCACGATGTTAATACCCATGGGGTACGATTTTTTGACGGCGAATTCCTGGAAATACTCGTGGTTTTCGCCTTCGCGTTCCCATCCGTCTCCCAAATCCGTGTTGTGGCAAATAAAGACCATGATGCGTTTGGCATCGTCATAGAATGCACGATAGTGCGCGACGGTAGTGTCGCCACCGCCTCGCCAACCTTCGTAGGTGACACCGCTGCCCAGCCAAGCATGAATCGACGGAACTTGCGGCTTCTCTTTCAGATCATAGACGCAATGGAAGATCTCGTGTTCCAAGGGAACTTCGGTTGCTTCGCGGTCCGGAAAAACTCGCTTGAGTTCCATATAGAAATTTTCCCATTGATCCTCACCCCAAAAATCGTCGACCATCAGAAAGCCGCCGTTAAGGCAGTATCTTCGCAGTGCGACCACTTCTGCTTCGCTCAATTCCATGCGGCCGGGTTCGATCATGTAGAGGAAGGGATAGTCCAGCAACTTGGGATCGGTCAAATCGAGAATGATCGGATTTGGATTTACTTTTAATGAAGTGAGCTGTTGCAGGCGGAGTGAAAAATTCAGGTCGCTATCGGGAAAGTCGGTCGCCCAACCCCCGCCGCCTCCGCGACCGTAACGACCGTATCCGGAATCGTAACGCACGCGCACAAACGTAAACACGTCCTCTTTCATCTGCACGTCGTTGTCCCAGGTTGGCACTCCATTGCGATCGACAGAAATATCGCCGAAACCACTTCGCCGTCCCCAACCTCTTTGCATGGCGACCGCCATACCGGTGGTGCAAACCAGCACGGTCACGGCTATGGTGATTCGCCAGCGAATCTTCATGATTTCTCCCTTAACGTAATTGACATTAAATTAGACGAGGCAAGCGCACGTTAGGTTTGCAACGGGCGCTATTGTTTCGGCTTGGAGTCACGAGCCGTTCGCGTCGGTTCCGGTGGCTTTCCTTGATCATTCGGTGCCGCGACGCGCTGGACGGTCTTTTCTGTTGATTGCTTGACGAGTTCGACTAACAACTTTTGGGCGATTCGATACCGCGGCGATTCTTCGAGCGCCAGCAATACTTCGCGCCGGGCTTTACTCGGCTGCTTGACCTTAGCGGAAAGTTCCGCAAGTTTATAGTGTAATCGCGCGGTGTCCAAAGGTTCGAGCGCCAGCAGGGACTCAATCGCGGGAATCGCGTCGGCGGGCTGGTTCAATTCTTGACTGGCCGCGGAGAGCGCCTGATGGCCTGTCGAGATCAGCGGCTGGACCGCCAGCAACCGACCAGCGTAGCGTGCGACTTGCTCCCATTCTTTCTGGCTTTCAAACATGGCTATCAAGCGTTGAAAGCACGGAACCGAATCGCTGGACATTTCGGCGAGCTTTTGCAAGCTGGCGAACTCACGAGGAGTGTCCTTTAGCTCGCGATAAACCCGCGCCAACATTTCGTAAACGTTGCCGGGTTCCTTGTCGAGCGGATGCAGTTCTTGTAATCTTTTAAGCGTCACGAGTGCATCGGACCATTTTTCCGATTCGATCTGCCGACGCGCGAGCAACTTCAAGCCGTAAAAATTCTTAGGGTTCTCTTGAACCCAGGCATCGATACCAGCCAGACTAGCTTTTTCTGGCAACTCCTTGGTAGTAAAATCTGCTTGCGGCGCGAGACTTTCCGCAGCTTGTTTGGCGTATTTCTCAAAATCTGAGTCCAGCGCTCCTAGTGCTCCAAAGCTGCGCACAAGTGCCTCATCGATGGGCATGCCAATCCCCAAATCGACGAGCAAGCGATTAAGTCTGGTAGCACCATGCTTTTCAACTAAGTACTTGACTGCCAAATAGGATTCAAAGTAGGCGAACTGAAGGTGCATACCACTCTTGGGCTTGAGAAACGCGCTGCTAAGTTTCGACAATGGAAAGAAGTCTTCGCCAAGTATCATTTGCCGGTAGGTTGGCGTCATCGACTGGCCCCAAGTCGTGTCCGCTTGCAATTCCTCGTATACCGAGATCCCTTCGCTCAACCAGCGCGGCATGCGGTTATTGGTTTTCTGCAACGTTACCACGTGGCAAAACTCATGCCACAGGACGCTTTCCCAGTTCGAAGGTGATTCGCCTTGCGATGCGGGGCTGTTAGCGGTAATGAGTTTGCCAAAACAAACGCCCAGAAATCCTGCCCCGCCTGGCAAGCCAAACGTGCGAATTGCGAAATCGCTTTGCTGTGGGAATATTTCAACGGCAACCGGCTCCTTGATTTCCATTTCATATTTCTTGCACAGGGCTTCGCGAGCGCGCGAGAGCAGCGCTGCAACGCGCCGACCATAGATCTGCGCTTCGCGTGCGTCCATGCGAATAATAAATCCTGGCGCTTCAATCGAGGTAAACTGGCGCAGTCGATTTTGCAGAGTGCGCAAATTAAAAGCCTCAACATTGTATTTATCCTCTGAGGCAACTTGATCGACGATGGTCCAGCCTTCATCCTCTTCACCGATGCGCAGCAAGTCTTGAGCGAGTTGAAATCGGGCGGGAACGTACTTGGGGTCCATACGTAAAGCTTGACGCTGGTACCGAACGCCGTCGGTGAAGCGATAATGGCGCGACAGCTTCTTGCCAATCACATGATCGACCAACGGGTTCAGCTTCCATACTTCGAGACCCTTGAGTCGGAATTCGCCTTCCTTTTCGTATTGGCCTCTGAGATGGGCGATTACAGCCCGCAGCGCCCAGCATTCGGGATGTGCTGGATTGATGACGATGACTTTCTCCAAGGCTTCTTCAGCAGCCGCATATTGCTCGCCGTCAATTAGGTTTTCGGCTTGGAACAGATACAGTTCTGGCATGTAAGGATTGAGTTCGCCTGCTTTCGCCAGGCTAGCGCTTGTCTGCTGCACATCGGAAGCCGCCCACGCCACTGCAAGCAAATAATGGGTCCGCGGATCGTTCGGTTCGATCTCCACAGCTTTTTTGAGCGACTTTACCGCTTCCGCATAGTCGGCTTTGTCGAGCGCCAGTTCAGCCGTGGCAACGTGAGCTTCGACAAATTTGGGATCAACCTTCAGGGTTCGATCGTAGAAAATATCCAATACCTCGCGTGCATCTTCGCCGATCGACAGAAAATACCGGCCCAAGGCAACCATGTTCTCGCGATCCGAAAACCGCCAGGGTTGAGTTTGCACCAAAGCCGGTATTTGCGCGAGCAAGCCTTTCGCTTTGACAGGTTCGTTGTTGAACCGGTAGACGTCTGCTCCCTGCAAGATCAATGGAATGCTCGAATTAAACTTGGCCGCAGCTCTGTCATAAACGACTTTCGCATCGGCATACTTGCCGGTCGTTAAATGGCACTTGATCAACAATCGATACCAAGAGTCATTCCAGATGCCCGTTTCAACCTCCTCACTACAGGCCGCTGCACATTTTTCGTACTCGCCGCGGTAGAACAGTTTCTGCGCTTCCGAAAAATCGGCTGACCAACTGCTAGGGCACCAGGTAACGAACATCAGCCCAGCGAGCAGCCATGGATTCATCATGCGGCGCGAGCCAGCGATCGAATACCATCTATCAAGAGGAAATATTCCACGCGTCACTATGGTAATCCATGAGCTTGATGACGAAAGCAGCAACCTCTTTCACAACTTGAAAAGCTCCTTCAGGATAATGGCCCGCCGAACCAAAAACATCTCCCCTTGGCTACATAACTCCTTTGTCACGAAAAAGTTTCGAGTTTTTGTTTCTTGTTTAATCATGGATGCCGAACTCGGTCGCCTTCTCGAGCCACGATTGGACTTCATTTCTGGATATTGTGCGCGCTATTTCGAAGCCTCGAGCCGATAGAGAAAAGTCTCGAAAGATATGATGCATCACCAATCCTTGGTGGCACAGCTCTCGAAAACCATCGAGAAAGCGAACGGTAATCTCCGGCTGCGTAGGATCGCGAAAAGCAATCGTGCGTTCCTCATTTTCCTCGACGTACACCGCTAACATTCGCGCAGCAGGATCGAACGCCGAATTGACTGCTTTCAATTCAATTGTCCCGCGATCACGAGCAGAAAAAAGAATTGCTTTGGCTTCACCCGATAGCGAAAAACTGTCGCTCGACCGCGGCAACGCCCAGGCTTCGCTGCAAATCTGGGCAAGCGCCACCAACATCGGGGCGCCATTACCAAGCGCCTCCCAGCTACCAAACAAATAATTGTCGACGGGATTGAGCGACTTCATTTGATGCTCCACGCAGTCAAAGCTTGACACCACTTGGCATTCTATACCACCGACGGCCAAATGTGACCGTCTAACTCCCAGGGCTTGAATGTAGGACGGTCGTAAGGCGAGCGGCAGATGGGGATATAACAATACAAGCCCGAAGCGCAAGCGAGCGCGTCAAACCAGCACGCGTTAAAAGAGCACACGTCAATCCAGGCTCTCACTCGCTTGCGCTTCGGGCTTGTATTGGTAAATTCCCATCTGCCGCTCGCC
>SYJV01000054.1 GCA_005798335.1 Planctomycetaceae bacterium
ATGCGCAAGGTCCCGTTGTTCAAAACTCGCTTGGAGCCATACCAATGCGAAACTCCCCGAACTTCCAATGCTGTGCTAGGTTGCACGGGGACTCCTGACGGTACATTCATGGAATGGCTCGTTTGGGCCTAAATGCTGAGGTGTCGGTTGGATAATTTGCGTTAGGATTTATGCTGGTCCCTAGTATCACGTGAAAGTCATTGGACTGCAACTCAGCAGTTATGCTTCCGCCAGCGTTGAGAACGTCAACCATCAGCACGGATAGACCGACACGCCAAGGTTGTTTAGGATTGGGAGCGTCAGGGAGCAGGAATCCGCCTGACAGCCCGCCAAGAAACGTTACTGTAAGTACTGAGCAATTGAGGACAATAGCTCTTCTCTCTAAGACACTTTCCAAAACATGACACTCACCCAAGGACCCCAGATACCAACTGTTCAACATCAAGGTGGCGCAATTATAGCACGATGCGCGTGGCAGGTATTGGCGCTGGTGGTCATCTGCCACGCTGCGCCATTGGCACAAACCCAAGCCGTTGCTCAAGATGAAAAATCTGGCGTGGTCGAGGGTACCATCGTTTACGTTGCCAATCCTCAGAAACCTTGGCGGTTGGGGCGATACTACATTCGCAACGCTAAGACCGGCGAATTGGCTGAAGCAGTAGTCGCATTGTCGCGACGAGGCCTGAAAAATCCAGACACAGCTCGCAAACCAGTATCTATCACCGTCGATCAAAAGGACTTTCAATTCGTACCGGAAACCGTTGCGATTCGTGCGGGCGATCAAATCAAGTTTCTCAACAGCGATAATCATCCCCACAACGTCAAGACTTCTCATCCAGATCACGCGTTTAACTTTACCATGCCCGTAGGCAGCTCACACGTGGAGACATTCAAGACAGGCTCCGGAATTCTGCAACCCTATGTTATCGATTGCGTATTTCATTCCGCCATGCGAGCGTGGGTGTTCGTGTTTGATCATCCCTGGTTTCAAGTGACCGGCAAGGACGGGCGGTTTCGATTACAAAACGTACCTGCTGGCGAATATCGCCTGGACACAGTACATTCCGCTGGCCAGTTGCGAGCGCGACAATCTATCGTAGTCGTCGCTGGTCAAACCACGACGGTCGTCGTTAAGTTGGACCCGAGCAATCGATAGCGCGCATGAATGCAAATTTGTTGCGCACTGCACATCCATCACGGCCAAGAAAACCCGTCCTAAATCGCATCGATTTTGCATCGAGAAACGTCTCATTTAGAGACTGGGCATTTCGACCACGATTTTCACGGCGCCGTCCGCTCGAGTGCGATGCATTTCGTAGGCATCCAGAACACCGTCGAACGGAAAACGATGAGTAATCAGCGGTCGCACGTCGATGGCACCCGAGGCGATTAGATCGATCGCAATGCGCGTTGAAATCTGACCCGGCTCGATCGACGCACCAACGACGGTCGAAGCATAGCACGTTTTATAGAACAGCTTGCTGAAGTTGTACGGAAATGTCTGCGCTCGAGGGACTCCGAAGTATAGAATCTCCCCATCTTTGCGAACTAGATCGATTGCCAAGTGAATTGACGAAATCTCGCCAGCCGCCTCAATGACTACATCCGCCAATTTCCCGCCCAGAATTTCCTGCACTGCGCTGACGGCGTCGACCTGCGAATTTAGCACCGTTTGAGTTGCGCCAAATTGCTTGGACAGCTTCAATCGATTGGCATCCAAATCCAATGCGATTACGCGCACAGCTCCTATGCGACGCAGGTGAAAGTTAAACCACAATCCCGCCGATCCTTGCCCGATGATGACGACATTTTTGCAGGTGACGCTGGAAATTCGCTGGGAACCATAGATGACTGTTCCCAACTGTTGAGCTTGCAGCAGTTGTTCCAACGGCAAATTATTTGGTAACAGCAAGACGTGCTCAATCGGTGCGAGAAAGTACTCTGCCATCGCTTTGTGACCCGGCGCCAGGCCAAGTACCTTGTCGCCGACGGAAATGCCGGCTCCCGGTGCGTCGATGGCCACGACGGTGCCGACCATTTCGTGGCCGGTTGTGCCCGGTGGAAACGGATACGACGAGTCCGCCGAATAATGCAGCATATGAATATCGCTGCCACACAAGGACAAGCGTTCGGTCTTAATGAGAACGTGTCCGGGCTTGATCTCGGGCTTGGGCATGTCAATAAACTCTGCTTGACCCCGCGCTACAACTTGCACTGCACGCATGATTTTCCAATTCTCTACTGGACCTCGACTTGACGAATGGTGGCAGCGTAGAATAGCCGTTCCACTGGGTCAAGTATGTCAGTTCAAGTCGCTGGCAATGAAAGAGAATTGGCTTTGAGAGTGGAATGTAATTGGGAGCGGCGGCATGAGTCAAACTGATCAAGAGATTCATCCGCTGGATGCTGATGACCCATTCTCCGATGTAACCCAGCCGCGCCCCGCAAAGTCAGTCGCCTACGAACCCTTGCTGCGCATAAGCGTACAGGTTCTGATTGTCTCAGTGATCGTCGTGTTCGTTTCGGGTTTGGCGGCAGGCAACGCTAGCCCTAATTCGGACATGGAAAACGTTTCCACTTTACTCAATCGTTTGGGTATGTTTGCGATGCTGGCGGCGTTTGTTTCGATTCTCCTGGCCTACCGAATACCTCAAATCCAGAAACTGCGGATGAACATGCTTGAGCAACCCAAATTTACCACTGCGTTGCCAATCCTGTTGGTCATTAACGCCTCATATGTTGGGTTAACAACTGTTGGGCTATCCTCGATTGCAGCGTTCAATGCCCCCTTGGCCTACGTTGTTCTCATGTTTTCGAATACTGTCATCGCTGGTTTCTTAACCACCATGATTTGGTGGCATCATGGTTTTTTGAGGGCGTTTGCGATTGGTGCACTCACCTCTCTCGCTCCGTCCTATTTGATGGGGTGCGTATTTGTGATGAGTCCGTTCGGTCGTGGCTTCGGATTCATGCAGTTCGTACCACTCCTACTGGCAGTAATCGTTCCCCCGGTCACAGGAGTCTTATGTGCCTTGTATGTTTATGTACTGGACTCTTCGAATCACGCCACGATAACGACAGAGGACCGCAGCGAATAACTTAGGCTAACGACTCGGACATCGGCTTTTCAGATGTGGCGGCTTGCTTATGATCGCGCCCTTCGTAAGGGAAAATCCACTTGGGATTCTTGTGCCGAGCCCAGTACTGTCGCATGATCATCAGCGTCTTTGACGGCAGTGGCACGAGTCGATCTTTGTGACCTTTGCCGCGCCGCACGTGGACGAGCATGCGCTGGGCATCGATGTCGGTCACTTGGAGATGCAGAGCTTCTTGCATGCGCAGTCCCATGGAGTAGACAGTCCAGAAGCAAGCATAGTGACACGGCAGCCGAATGGATTCGAGCGTGTCTGGTCGATCGACAGCACGGTAGGCAACTTCAGCACGTCTTCCACGCGCAAGTACTTGAGCGTTGGCCAGTCGCGAGGGCAGGTACGCTGAAAGAAGAACTTGATGCCCGAGTAGGCCACGCGAATCGAGCTAGCTTCCCAGAGTTGATCGTTGCGGATGTAATAGAAGTAAGCTCGCAGTTCCTCTTCGTCGATGAGATCGGGAGATTTGTGAGTATAGGCAGCCAGTTTGCGCACAGCACGAATATAAGACTCGGCAGTACGCTCGGCCATACCAGCCAGTTGCAGATCTTGCTGCATGCGAACCGCCAGAGGAGACGGCTGAACGTTCTTCAGAGGTTGAGGAC
>SYJV01000530.1 GCA_005798335.1 Planctomycetaceae bacterium
ATTCACTCGCTTGCGCTTCGGGCTTGTATTCTGCCAAAAGGTGGCGCTGTCCAACTAAGTATAACGAGGCTGGTTACAACCGGAAGCTAATTGATGTGGCTTTGCCTTGCTAATAATTAGTGCCCTGAATGCACTTCAACCCGGTGGCCAAGTCATTGCTCGACCGCCAAGCAAATGAATATGCAGATGATCGACGCTTTGCCCACCGTTCGCACCACAATTGATGACGACTCGATAACCGTCCGCAGCGATGCCTAAATCAGCTGCGATTTGCCGTACGACATCCAGCAAATGGCCCATTAGTGCCTTATCGTCAGAATTGCACACTGCCAAAGACTCTACCGGTTTTCGGGGAATCACCAAGATATGCGTGGGTGCTTGCGGTGCGACATCGTGGAAGGCGATGCATAGTTCGTCCTCGTGCACTAGGCGCGCATTTATCTCTTTGCGCAGAATTTTTGAAAAAACGGTTTCTGCCATTGAACGCCCCGTTCTGGATGCTAAATCGATATATTTGCGCGCCCTACTAAACTAGACCACTAACTGCCTGAAGTTCCCGGCAAGTATTTAGGCGAGCGGCAGATGGGAATTTACCAATACAAGCCCGAAGCGCAAGCGAGTGCCGAAACCGCGCACCAGTCAATCCAGGCTCTTACTCGCTTGCGCTTCGGGCTTGTATTGGTAAATTCCCATCTGCCGCTCGCCTTATGATAGCCTGGCGGGAACATTCGAGCGACCGGTCAGGATCAACCTAGATTTTTCGGCAGCTCCTGCTTCAAATCCGCGGCTGTGTCCTCGCAAGGTCCGAGGAAGTACCATTCCGCGCCGGCGCTACAGGTCAACGATGCCACGTAAGCGTCGCCGCCAATTATTATCTGAGGTCGAAGAAAGTCTGACGGAACGATTTTGACGGTAACTACTGCCTTGGCAGTTCTTGGCGGCGCTCAGTTCGGTTCGCGCAGGCAATGCATGTTGGCCATAGAGATTCCGCTGACAATGGCGCCGACGATGCCGACAAAGCCTTGGTCGGTTCCGCAGACGAACAAATTCTTCAAGTGAGTTGTACCATCGAGTTTTTTTTCAGGCGCACCATAAACAGCGCCGTTGTCGTGGCAGGTGAACCGACGGATGGTTTTGGGCGTAAAAACGTCTGTGTCGATCGTGTGGCACCGGAAGTCGGGTATGAATCGAACCGCAGACGCGACGCTGCGATCGTACCAGCGCATTTTTTGTCTGCGATATTCGGCATCGTCCAACGTATTCCATAAATCGTGATTGGCGATTGTCGTCAAGCGAATCACACCGTCGTCTAAATTGCCGAGTTCTGCTGGGTACAAATAGTTGTTGGGACTGCAAATAACTCCTGTCCGCGTATCGCACAGTTCACTCGTGGGCTTGCGCCAATGAAATTGCGGACAATCGTTGTAGAATACGATCGTCTCAGGAAAACCCATGTCGGACGGTTGTTGATCGAGAATAGAAATCGATTCGATAAAGGAAAGCTGTCCAGCGCGAGCTACCTCTGGGGTGCTGGTGTCTTCACACAAACGCAACGTCTCAATAATTCCAGCACTTGAAAGCACGCGTTTGGCGACCAACTCCTGACCATCGTCCAGCACTACGCCAACCGCGCGATCGCCATCAACTTGAATCCTCGCGACGCCGCTGCGCAGTTTCAATTCACCGCCAAGTGCGCGATATCGTTTGACCAAATGTTTGAGAATCAGTCGCACGCCTTTGAACGGGCGCGCGAACCCTTCGAGATATATGCTGCGAAACATGATACAAAACTGGCCAAAGTCCATGTCGTCTTCGCGCGCATTGCCATACCACATTAGTGGACACAGCAGCATTTCCACCAACAGCGGATCGGTGATAATACCGCTGAGAAATTGCCGGGCGGATCCACCGAAGTTTTCCTGAGTGAGGTCGTCGTAGTCGACCAACTGCCTCAGCAAACTCTCGAAGTTGTTTTTCTGTCCCGGAAAAGCTTTCGCGATTTCACTGCGCAGCAACTCAATTTCGTTGTTGAATCGCAGCCGTACGCCGGGAAATGCTATCGCGCTTCCTCGCTGAGGTGCGAGTTCAAGATCTTCCCACCGAAACCTCAGTTGACGGAGCAATCGCGCCAAAGGCCCTTTTTTGGCACCTGCGGGCGTGTAGTTCGTAACCGCATGCAACCCTACGTCATAGTTGCGCCCGTTCATGCGGTAAAACGAATTCAACCCGCCAATGGTATAGTGTCGCTCGAGAATACAGACTCGCTGGTCATAATGAGCCAGCCGAATGCCTGCGGCCAGGCCAGACATTCCAGCTCCGATGATGATTGTATCGTACACCGCCGCACCCTGGCCTAATATAACGTGAGCGGAAGGGCGCTAGCCCGACGGCCCCCTGCGCGGCAGCCGTTGCGCGATCCGACACAATGCCCAATTGGCACGATTCGATATTACAACCCCAGCGCGATAATTCCCGCGCTTGGGGCGAGCGCCCTTCCGCTCACTACTTTAGGTCTACCATACGACTCTGTTGGCCACCTACAGATCGCGCATCTTAGGTTCAAGGTACGCTACCGTACTGGCCATGCTCGCCAATTGGCCGTAGTCTTCCTCGGGAATTTGCACGCGATGTCGCTTGCGCAGTTCCATCACAATGTCCAGAAAATCCATGCTATCCAGCTCAATTTGCTCGCGAAACGGTTTGCCGTCGTCGAGCCCGCTCAGATCCTCGTCGGGAGCTATGTCACTGAGGATGTCGACGACCTCATTTCGGATGTCGGCTGGTGTCATTCCCGCAAAACTCCTCCAAATCAATATTTCAATGGTTGTGCCCTAAACAACAAAGCTTAACTGCACGTCGGCAAATTGGCCAGGGCCAACCCGCGCACCGGTATCTCAACCTGCCGATCGCATTGTCAACTAGTGAGCGAAACTAGGGCAGTCGTTGCGGAAATGGTAGTTTCCGGGTATCTTCGCGGGCTTCATTCCCAGGTCAAAAGAGCATCTTGAAGGAACGTTTTGGTAAGATTTTTGCCAAACGAAAGCGAGCGCGAGCATGGCTGTTATTTCGTCGCCCATCGAACGTCTGGCGGTTGATACCATTCGAACCCTAAGTATGGATGGCGTGCAAGCCGCCAACAGTGGCCATCCGGGCACGCCAATGGCACTCGCCCCTGTCGCGCTGCAGATTTGGACTCAATCGATGCGCTATGATCCCAGCGCGCCATTGTGGCCGAATCGCGATCGATTCGTGCTGAGCTGTGGCCACGCTTCGATGCTGCTCTACTCCGTCTTGCATCTGGCAGGAATCAAAGCCACTGATCGAAACGCAGCGGTGCTCGATCGGCAGTCGCTCGCTCTTGATGATCTCAAGAACTTTCGCCAACTTGGCAGTCCGTGCGCCGGTCACCCCGAGTACGGCGAAGCCGCAGGCATCGAAACCACGACTGGACCGCTTGGCCAAGGTGTCAGCAACAGCGTGGGAATGGCTATCGCCTCGAAATGGTTGGCCGCGAATTACAACCGGCCTGGTTTCACACTGTTTGACTATGACGTTTACGCAATTTGCAGCGATGGCGATGTGATGGAGGGAGTGGCGTGCGAAGCTGCTTCGATGGCGGGCCATCTGAAGTTGTCAAACTTATGTTGGGTCTACGACGATAATCGCATTACGATCGAGGGCGAAACAGAACTGGCGTTCAGCGAAAATGTGGCCAAACGCTTCGAGGGTTTGGGGTGGAACACCATACACGTGGACGACGCAAATGATTTGGCGGCGATTGGAAAAGCTCTGGACGGTTTCCGAAATTGCTCGGACAAACCGACGTTAATTGTCCTGCGCAGTATTATCGGATACGGTTCGCCAAACAAAGCCAATACGCATGGAGCGCATGGTGCGCCGTTGGGTGAGGACGAAATCAAGTTGACGAAGAAATTTTATGGCTGGCCCGAAAACGAAAAGTTCTTGGTGCCACCCGAAGTTCCCCAGCATTTCTCAAACACCTTGGGTGTCCGTGGAAAATCCGCTAGATCCGCTTGGGAAACTAGCTTCGCCAAGTACCGGGAACAGTTCCCTGGCGAGGCAGCAGAAATCGACATGATCGTGACTCGAAAATTGCCAACGGATTGGTCGAATGGCCTCAAGCCGTTCGAAGCCAGCGAGAAAGGGATGGCGACTCGAGTCAGTAGCGGCAAAGTGCTCAATATGTTGGCTCCCAAAATTCGCTGGCTGATGGGTGGCTCGGCGGACTTGGCGCCCAGCACCATGACTTTACTGGATAATCAAAGCGATTTTTCGCACGCAAATTTCTCAGGTCGAAATATGCACTTCGGAATTCGCGAACACGGTATGGGAGCGGTGCTGAACGGCATGGCGCTGTCGGGTTTGCGACCTTATGGAGCGACCTTTTTCGTTTTTACCGATTACATGCGACCGGCAATGCGGCTGAGCAGTTTGATGCATCAGCCCGCCTTGTATGTACTGACACATGATTAAATTGGCTTAGGTGAGGATGGGCCGACTCATCAGCCGGTCGAGAATTTGGCGGCTTGCCGCGCGATCCCAGGTTTATATGTATTTCGGCCAGGAGATGCTAACGAAGTTGCGGAATGTTATCGAGCGATCATGACTCTGGATCGACATCCGTCTGCATTAGTTCTCTCGAGGCAGAATGTCCCAACATTTGATCGAACGAAATTCGCCCCAGCTTCTGGAGTTGCTCGTGGTGGTTACGTCTTCAGTGACTGCACTGGTGAGCCGCAAGCGATTCTGATTGGTACCGGTACCGAACTGCAATTGTGTGTTCAAGCACAAGCCAAATTGGCCGACGAAGGATTTCGAACGCGCGTTGTCAGCTTGCCATGTATGGAGCTGTTCGATGACCAACTGCCCGATTATCAGCTCGACGTTTTGCCCCCAACTGTCAAAATTCGCGTGGCCTGCGAAGCCGGTATTCGGCAAGGTTGGGACAAGTACATTGGAACCGAAGGGCATTTTGTAGGCATGAGCGGCTTCGGTGCATCGGCGCCATTCAACAAGCTTTACGAACACTTCAAAATTACGGCCGATCAAATCGCTAGCCGAACTAAGCTCTCAATCATGGGAATTCGCGAATAGGAATCAAATGATGTTACAACTGCGCCATTTTACCAAAACCCTTGTGCTCGGCTCTGTTGCACTGGGCTTCGTCGTCGCAGTATCGCTGATGTGGGGAGAAGCGAGTTCGATGGCACAGCAAACTGAATCCAAGAAACTGCGGCACGTAGTGTTATTCAAATTCAAGGACTCGTCGTCTAAAACTCAAGTGCAGCGCGTAGTCGACCAGTTCCGCAAACTCCCCTCGCACATCGCGGAAATCGCCGAATTTGAATACGGTACCAACAACAGCCCAGAAGGACTCGCCGACGGATTTACTCATTGCTTCCTCGTGACGTTTCGATCCGAGAAAGACCGCGACGCTTACCTGCCGCATCAATCACACAAAGAATTTGTGGACGTATTGAAGCCGCATTTAGACAAAGTTCTAGTCATCGATTTTTGGGCAGGAGAGTAGAGCAATTGTCCTCAATTGATCAGGATCGCCGACCGTTCCCCGCTCCCATCATTTCCCAAACTTCCCATCATAATTCAGTTCAGTATTAAGGCGGGCGGCAGAATGGTTCTTACCAATACAAGCCCGAAGCGCAAGCGAGTGCGTACGTGCCA
>SYJV01000531.1 GCA_005798335.1 Planctomycetaceae bacterium
GCAGATGGGAACTTACCAAAACAAGCCCGAAGCGCAAGTGAGTGAGAGCCTGGATTGACTCGTGCGTGGTTTCGTCACTCGCTTGCGCTTCGGGCTTGTATTGGTAAATTCCCATCTGCCGCTCGCCTTAACACCTTTGGCCGCTAGGCCAAATCGCGATCTTCGAACAATAGCAGCGCCAGAAACATCGAAAGCATGATATACAGCAAGCAGTATACGAGCGTACCACACAGCAGCGAAATCGGGATCGGATTGCCCGCATCAATGGCCGCTTGCATCGCAAAGTGCTCCAAGATAGGCACTATCGTCGATACCAGTTGCGCCACGAATTTGACAATTTCGAATCCGGCGACTGTGCTGCTGACCAGGGCGGTTGCTAAGTGGCCGACTATGTATACGCCGAAGCAGACCGCGATGTTTGCCAGTTGAGGCAAGCGTGTGGCCAGCGCAACGCTAATGGCGCTCAGCACTGTCGCTTGCATCAATCCCAGCAGCAGTCCGGGAACCGTACGCACCATTTCCATATGACACACTTGCCATGTAGGTGCTTCGTTCGACGTTTCTCGCGCTTCGTAGATTGGCTTGTACGCCACGGCGGCCAACTCGATTGCGCCGAGAACTACAAACATTAGCACCAAAATCCAAAAAATGCCCATGAATTTGCCCACCACAAACGAACGCCGCTGAATGGGTTTGCTGAGCACGGTAAGTGCTGTGCGGCCTTCGATTTCTTCGCTAATAGAACTGCTGGCTGACCAAATTCCTTGAAAAGCGGCCAACAGCATGATGACCGTGATACCGCAATCTTTCAGCAGTTTGATATCCTCGCCAAAAGTATTGAACGACAAGAAAACGAACAAAACGATTGCCACCGTACCAAGCAACATCAAGACGGTGAACAGCGGCTGAGCCAGCTCGTTCTTAACGGTTGCCAAAGCAACTGCGGATACGCGTGGCGCAACGGCTTGTTGCAGAAGGATGGCTAATCCAACAAACAGGATCATCACTGCTGTAATCGGAATGCTGCTGGCCTCCGGAACTGGCGGAACAGTGACAATAGTGAATTCCACTTTCGCCGGATCAATTTCTCCGTTCTGTATGTGCAGTCGTCTACCAGTCCCAGGCGGCAACGGTAAGGGCTCTTTGCTCTTGCGGTCCCAGACGAGCGATTCCGCAGCATCCACGCGACGCGGAGCAGTATTAAAGTCTCGCGTTTGGGCAGCATCGGCCAACAAGATTCGCCGATCCGTTTTGATTTCCAGCGATTGCAGCAACGATTGATCGACTTCAAATTCGATTGGCACAAAGGGAGCTTGTTGCTCACCCGTACCGGCAGGAATGATCTGCTCAATCACAACTCTTCCTGTTTGGAAAAGCCGCGGAATGCTTTCCAACGATCGCAATGGCTGTTCGACCAGCGGAGTACTCAGCAAACCGATCAACATCACAATAAGAATGCTTAGGCCGATGTATCCGGACGAGCCCTCAGCAAGTGTGCTGAACGCATTCTTCGCAGGCTGAACGGCACTGCAGAACACGAGGGACCAGCCGACGATTGCCGCAAGAATCGCTGTCGCAATGAATATCAGCAGTTGCTCATTAGAATCGGGTTTTTGGTCAGCAGAAAAATTCGCGGTGATCAATAACCAGGCACCTAAGGATAGCGCAGCCGTGATCAGCGCGGCAACTGAATGGCCAGCAGATGTTTCGGCAAGTTTTGACCAAACCGGCACATTGCAAAGGAGCTTAAACAAACAAACCGCCAATATTACCGCCAACACGCCAACTGCGATTCCGACTCCTAAGAACCAAATAGGCGACATCCATTTGGTTAGCCAGAAATCGGAAGGCCCTTTTGCTTGGGCGATTAACAAACTATCTAGCGACGCAGACCACGTCGACAACTGAATTGGGCTGGGAAATGTCATTGGATTTTTAGCTGAGAAGGGCCAGGAACTAACAACGGCCGATGGAAACCACAGGAGTCCTATTTTGCACCAGGATTGATGTCCCGTCGACAGCCTTCAGAAAAATAACCAGCCAATGCCGCTTGCAAGTGACCAAGACCGTTCGATCCGCAGTCAGTTGGATTGCAGCAAAATCGCAAGCAAGGCGAATTTCTCAAGGCCTGGGCGAAATTCGCGGTATTTTTTGAACCTACTGTTCGGAAGTACGAACTCTCGTTCGATCCCAATACGAGACCCGCCATAAAATGGTTCAGGTGTTGGGGCGGACTTTCGAGAAAGCCGCATATTTATTTCTGTTTCCAGATTTCGGAGAATCGCTCCTCACCGCCGCGCGGAGCTTCGCGCTTCGCGCCCGAGGATTCCTAACGGTTTCTGCCTCAGTAGGCTGAACTGGTTTGGTAGTAATCACTTCTAAACGCGGGTTACTGCGAAGGCAGTTTTTGACAATGCGATCTTCAAGCGAATGGAAGCTGATGACAACCAACCTGCCCCCCTCAGCCAAGCAGTCTGGTAATCGATCGAGTGCTCGCTGGATGATCTCTAGTTCGTCATTGATAAAAATTCGCAGCGCCTGAAAAGTTCGCGTCGCCGGATCGAGGCGCTGGCCATGTTTGTATGTTTGCGGGACACTGGCCGAAATTATTTCCCGCAAACGAGCTGCGGTTTGAATAACCTCTTCATGACGAAATAACACGATTTTCCGAGCGATTCGACGGCTGTATCGTTCTTCGCCGTAACGAAAAATCACGTCAGCGATTTCGCGTTCGCTGGCCGAATGCAACCATTGCCAAACCGGTTGCCCCGAATCGATATCGAATCGCATATCCAACAAACCGGTCGCAGCAAAACTGAAACCGCGTTGCGGATCAGCCAACTGGTCGCTTGAAAGCCCCAAGTCCAGCAAGATTCCGTTGGCCTTTGCGTCGCCGAATTCTGACAGGATTTCTGGAATATGTTCGTATGAATCACACCGAACATGGACGCGTTGATCAACCAATTCGGCGGACAATCGCTGTGCTGCTGCTGGGTCGCGATCGATGGCAATAAGCAACCCACTTGGACCCAGTAGGTTCAAGATGGCTTGGCTATGACCACCACCGCCGGCCGTTCCATCAACCCAAATTTCGTTCTGTCCCGGCAGCCCTATGTCCAGCACTTCGGCCAACATGACGGGAACATGAGTAGTTTGCCGAAGCTGAGTCATTTAAATATGCCGACTGTCGGCTCGACATCCAAAAAGGTCTATTGCATCGATTGCGAACAGATTTATAATCCACCCTCTCAACGGTATAGACGTTCGAGTAGAGCGTTTGGTATTGTTTTGGGCAAGTTGCCGGTACGAGCATTTCGCCATTAGGCGGGTGTAGCTCAGTTGGTAGAGCACAACGTTGCCAACGTTGTTGTCGTGGGTTCGAATCCCATCACCCGCTCTTGCGACTGCCGGGCTTGCCCTTTTTCGTTTTGCTTTTTGATTTTCGATCGATTGTGCATTCGGTGAGCGCCGCGATCGACTACTGTTTCTCTCACCCACTTAAAAAACGCGGGGCCGTTGGAATGTCAACTACGAATTTGGATACGGATGGCAGCGAAGTTGACCAAGAAAATACCGATCCTTCCAAGCTAATTCAGGTTGATCTGCAGATCAACGCGGTATCGGCTTGCGAGCGGCATGTGGTCGTTACAGTCCCTCGCACCGAGATCGATCGCTATTTCCGTGAGGCGTTCGATCAAGTTTCTCCCAAAGCCGAATTGCCTGGTTTTCGTCAAGGAAAAGCTCCGCGGCGCTTAATTGAAAGTCGCTTCAAGGGCCAAGTTTCTGAGCAAGTAAAAAGTTCCTTGATCATGGACAGCTTGCAAAAAGTGACCGACGGTGGTCATTTTTCCGCGATCAGCGAACCGGACTTCGACTACAACGCTATCGAGATTCCAGAGCAGGGCGATTTTCGTTATGAATTCAAAATCGAGGTGCGTCCTGATTTTGAAACTCCGAACTGGAACGGATTGAATCTAACCAGGCCAACGATCAACCTGACAGAAGAAGATATTGATCGCCATCTAACGCGAACACTCGCCAGATTTGTGCCCGGCGAATCTGTCGATGGTCCAGCGCGATTGGGCGATATCATCATTTTCAACGCGAAATTCAGCGTTGCCGGTGAGCAAATCAATGAATTAGCGGAAGAGTCGACGGCGGTTCGATCGACGCTTTCATTTGGCGATGCTGTAGTTGCCGATTTTGGAAGTCTAATTGTTGGTGCCGCCGAAGGAGAAAAACGCTCGACGACGACGGTTATTTCCGATGGTGCCTCAAATGCGGACCTTCGCGGGCGGACCGTCGATATCGAATTCGAAATCGTTGAGGTGCGCCGCATCGAAGTTGAAGAAATCAGCGACAAGAAACTGGAAGAACTGGGGTTTAGTGGCCCGCAAGAGTTACGCGACTTTGTCAGAGACGAGTTAGAACGACAGTTTGAATACCATCAACAACAAGCGCTCCGCAAGCAAATCGTGCAGATCCTTACCAAGAACGCGAATTGGGATATGCCGCAAAGCTTGGTGAACAAGCAAACGTCGCGCGAACTACAGCGCATGATCCTCGAGCTGCAAAGAAGTGGTTTTTCTCAAGAGCAAATTCGCAACTACGTTAACGTCGCCAGAAACAACGCTCGTGAGAGTACGATTGCAGCGCTACGCGAGCATTTTGTGCTTGAAAAAATCGCCGAGGAATTGAAAATTGAACCGTCGCAGCAAGCTTACGACCGCGAAGTAAATCTGATCGCCGAACAGAGTGAAATGTCGCCTCGCAAGATTCGAGCTCGACTTGAAAAGACTGGCCAAATGGATGCGATTCGTAATCAAATTGTCGAACGCGAAGTTATCGCCGTAATAGCTCAGGTGGCCTCTTTGGTAGATGTGGCTGATACGACGTTCCTTAAACAGGAACCGGAATCTAGCAGCCTTGACTTTACGATTACTGGTGAATTAGCGGCGATCCCAGAGGCCCAACACGACAACGCGCCGGCCGCCCATCCGGGCGCACCGAAATTGCCAGAGAACGAAAAGAACTAGTTCCGTCCATGTCCATGCCTGCTCCTGGGTGCAACTGTTTTGCATCGGCCGGCTGGTGCGAAGAATGAAATTGCGCGAACTAGCCTAGGATTCCAACAAAGTACGAAGGAGTGCAACTTGAAGTCTCTGCTCTTGGCTCAGGATATGACAAACTCCTATGCCGCATCCAGTTATCAGCGCCAGCGCCAATTGACCTTGGGCGATCTGTTGCTCGAAAATCGGATCATCTTCTTGCAGGGCGAAATTCACACCGGCAACGCCAACGAAGTTGTCATGAAGTTGCTGTACCTGCAAAGCGAGAACCGTCGCAAGGATATTCACTTCTATATCAACAGTCCGGGTGGCGAAGTGATCGCCACGCTAGCCATTTACGATACCATGCAAATGCTTTCATGCCACGTCGCTACCTATTGCGTTGGCCAAGCTGCCAGCGGAGCGGCGGTGCTGTTAGCCGGCGGCACGAAAGGCAAGCGTTATTGTTTGCCGCACAGTCGCGTTATGGTTCACCAACCTGCCGGCGGTGTTTCGGGGCAAGTTTCCGATATCGAAATACAAGCCAACGAGATTTTGCGCTACCGCGATATGCTCAATCAGATTCTCTCCGAACACACTGGAAAATCGGTTGAACAGATTGCCAAAGACGCAGATCGCGATTTCTTCCTAACCGCAGAGGCCGCCAAGGAATATGGACTGGTGGACCAGCTTCTAGCCAAACAAGAAATCGAGACCGAGGAAAAGGATTAAGGACTGCCAAATATGCCTATGATTCCCTATGTCATCGAGAAGAGTGGCCGTGAAGAGCGCGTCTACGACATATATAGCCGCCTCCTGAAGGACCGCATTATTTTCTTGGGCACACAGGTCGATGACGAAGTCGCCAACGCCTTGGTTGCGCAAATGCTGTTCCTCCAATCCGATGACCCCAAAGCGGATATTCATCTGTACATCAATTCGCCGGGCGGAAGTGTTAGCGCGGGGTTGGCGATCTACGACACGATGCAGTTTGTTTCCTGTGATGTCGCTACCTATTGCATAGGCCAGGCGGCTTCGATGGGCGCGGTCTTGCTCGCCGCAGGTGCCAAAGGAAAACGCTACGCACTGCCCAACGCCCGCATTATGATTCATCAACCTCTGGCCGGCATGTCAGGTACCGCTGAAGAGATTTCTATTCATGCTCGCGAGTTCAAACGGATCAAGCAAAAGCTGAACGAGATCCTCCTAAAGCACACCGGACAAGAATTGACCAAGATCGAACAGGATACCGATCGCGATCGATTTATGTCCGCCGAAGAGGCCGTAGGCTATGGGTTGATCGATAAAGCAATCGAATCCATGCCGCGCGAGGCCATTCCCACGCCACCGGCGACTTAGGCGAGCGGCAGATAGTTTCTTAACAATACAAGCCCGAAGCGCAAGCGAGTGTATGCCAGGATTGACGCACTCGCTTGCGCTTCGGGCGTGTATTCGCTTAGGCCTTGGTAAATTCCCATCTGCCGTTCGCCTAAAGGCAATCAGTCGCATTGCTCCACGACATTCAGGTTGAAGCTGACGTTCGAGTCAAAGCGCGATAGAGCGATTCGTATTGCGCGAGTTGGTCAACTAGCTGAAATCGCTTGGCAATTTGTTCGCGATTGAGCTGGCCAATACGGCTCTGCAGCTCTTCGCTGTGCGCCAAGTGAACAACTTTCGTTATGAGCGCTTCCCAGTCGCCCGCACTAGCGATCTGAAAATCAGCTAATTCTCCGCTGCCACCTTCGACCAGTTCCCGGACACCATCGACTCCAAATGCGACGAAGGGTCGCGCACGTTCCATAGCCTCTAGCAAGACATTGGGCATCCCTTCGTAAAATGCCGGCAGCAGCAATAATCTTGATGATGCTAGCCAACTCGCGGCCTCGGGCTGCCAACCAACGAAGTGAATTCGCGACCGATGTTTGCACTGAGTGGCGATCGATTTCAGTTGAGCCTCTTGACTACCCTGGCCCATCAAAACCAAGAAATAGTCGTCGAGCTGGCTGAGTATTTCGTCGGCATGATGAAGTAACTCTCTGCAACCCTTTTGCTGTTCCAAGCGGCCGAGCATCAGCAATACTCGAGCGTCGCGAGGCAAGCCTAACTGAGTCCAATCGGGCGCACGCTGGTCGATCGATTGCAACTCGATTCCATTGGGAATAACAACGAGTTTGCCATTGGGGATTCGCTCGCGTTGGATACACCGGTTGGCTACGTCGCGACTGACGCACACGAATTTCTTGAAGCGGCGCGAGAGCATGCCCTGAATCCAACTTCGCAGGCGACTTGGATCGCTGACTCGTACACCACCGACCAGCGAAACTGCTTTAGAACGTACTGCCACGGCACATGTTACGTTGGCGTGCCAAAGCATGGACTGAATCACGTTAGGCCGGAATCCTGATATTTCCCGCTTCAGCCATTGAACAATTCTCGGCAAATCCGCGATGCGTTGTGCGCCACCAAATTCCGTTGGCACCGCAGCCGCCTGCAATCGGTCGATAAGTTTCGCACGTGCCCCGATCGGTTTAGGACCTAGCGTTAGCAGTTTAACGCGATGCCCGCGCGCCGCCAGATAAATTGCCAAATCGCAGATGCACTTTTCGGCGCCTCCCGGGTCGAGTTCGGTAATGACCAACAGTATCGATAAAGGCGCTGGAGCGTGCGGTTCCAAAGTGTACATGTCCCACGCGTTGGGGCGTCGCAACACAGCCGCCGGCTAATGTTGTTTGGCGCCATGATTTTTTCGGAGGTCATGCGCGCCGGTGCGCATGGGGTCTCGGCAATCTGACGGTCGAAAATAGCAGAGGCTTGCTCACTGCTTGGAAGTATCTTATTTTAGTCGTTCTGTTATCCTCTGTTGGTGAAGGAGAAACCCTGGATGACGATTTCGAGTGTCGACTTGGACGAAATTTCCTCGTACGACTACAAATTGCCGCGCGAGTTGGTTGCACAATACCCGGTTGAACATCGTATTGACGCGAGATTGATGTTAGTGGATCGTCGCAAGGGGACGATCAGCCATCATCATGTTCGTGATTTACCGGAGATGCTCAGCAGTGGAGACGCATTGGTGCTGAATAACTCCAAAGTGATACCCGCTCGCTTGCTCGGATTTAGGACTAGTACGCGCGGCAAATGGGAGGGACTGTTTCTGCAGCGTGCAGAGCACAATGTCTGGGAGTGCCTGAGCAAAACCCGAGGCAGTCTTACTATTGGCGAATCGTTAACACTGCTCGACCGCGAGGGACGCGAAAGCGAACAACTGGTAGTGTGCGCAAAATTGGAAGACGGCCACATCGCAGTGCGACCGATCGTTGAGTGCGAGTTGTTCACGTTGCTCGCAAAATTCGGTCGCGTGCCATTACCTCCGTACATTCGCGATGGCCACATGATTGACCAAGACAGTGCCAGTTACCAAACCGTCTATGCCAAGGAACCTGGTTCGGTTGCCGCCCCCACAGCCGGACTGCACTTTACTGCAGACTTATTGAAGAAGATCCAAGCGAGGGGAGTCGTCACGGCGCCCGTGACGCTCCATGTTGGTCTAGGTACTTTTCGACCAATCTCGTCGAGTCGCTTGGCTGACCACAAAATGCACTTGGAGCAGTTTCAGCTCACCGATGTCGTGGCTCAGAAACTGAACCAATGCCGCGCCTGTGGCATGAGAATCATAGCTGTGGGCACAACGTCAGCGCGACTGCTAGAATCTAGTTGGTGTCCGCAGAGTTGTAATATTGTTCCTCGATCTGGGCAAACTGATCTGTTCATTCGCCCCAGTTATCAATTTCAGGCGCTCGACGCGCTGCTGACCAATTTCCATCTTCCCAAGAGCTCACTGTTGGTCTTAGTAGCCGCCTTTGCCGGTCACGAACTGACCATGCAGGCCTATCGTGAGGCGATTGAAGAGCAATATCGTTTCTACAGTTACGGCGACTGCATGTTGATAGTTTGACCCCATTTTGTAAGAGGGTAAGGCTGAGATCCAAGTGGGCTTTATGCCTGTCCGTTCACTGGTTCATTCATTTTTTCCACGAATCAGGCAATGAACTTATGATGTGGACATTCGAGATTATCATCGAAAGGCATAATTGAGACGCGTTCATCGGTTTGAGGAATTAGCATGGCATGTCGACTTGACCACTTGTTTCATGCAGGCGAGCTAGACAACACGCAGCTCGGCTGGACTATTGGCTGGCTCGAATTGTCTGGCTTTCAGCAAAGGCTGGAGCTGAAGCTCGTTGGCAACTGCCACCCAGACCTCGCTGGATGGACGTTTCGGATCAAACGTGTCCTGCCGGAGCTAACGCAGAAATGCGATGGCGACGAAGCACCGAATTATTCAGGCATCAATCGTGACCAGTCCGGACACGTCGGCGATATAACCGCCGACCAAATGATCAAGCACTTTGAAATTCCCACCGACGAATTGATTGTACAACTGCAAGCTGGCCAATCACCGCCATTCACATGGCGCAAGTGTTTGTATTTGGAGTGGTTTAGTAACCGCAACGGGCGCATTGTCATTCAAAGCACTCGCTTGGAAATCGAAAGGATAGGTGAGCGCGCATTCGAGCTAACCGACCAGCAGTATCTTCTGCAGCGGCAACAGAATCAGCATGAGATGAATTACTTTATGACCCAACTCAGTGACGCAATCTCGGGTCAGTCCGAAGAAGCTGAGTAACGACCAGGGCTCAATTGCACCCGGTGGCCCCGGTGGCTGGCCATGCACGGACTGTGATCGGTTGGGCGAACATCAAATGCGGTTGGCCGATCACATCGATTTCCAATGGTTCGCACATTGTATTGTGCCGCACGGTCCAAGTGGCTTGGGAAAGCGTCCACGGATCATGGTCGATCTCGCCTCGGTACAAACGACCATTTCGACCGGCGCTGTACAGACAATAGCGAGCCGTCAACCAATGTTCGAGCGTGCCGGACAATGCTTGCGTACCTTCGCCAATCGCTCGATAGCTGGCCTCAAGACGCGCCGGTCTCTCACCTCGATGAGTTCGCCCACTGCGGAAATCGGTGACTCCCAAATCGTCCGTAGTCAGAAACATGTTCGCATCCATGTATGGCAAATGAAAGATTGATCTTGCCGTTCGCACTGCCAATCGATTCGCAGCATCAAGCGAGAAAAACCAGACTCCAGGCTTGCCGCCGTAGGTGACATAGGTGCGTACGTTTAGTTCCGGAAAACAACTAAACTTTGGCAAGGCCGGGCAGATTCTGGGGGCAACATTGGACATCAGGAACGGAACAATGCCCAACCAAGCTGTACCTTCACGAGTATCGAGCGTGAGTCCCTTGGGTAGCAGAGGTGCGATCTTGTTCGCATCGATGGGCCAATGAGCAAACAGCAGCTCCGACCAAGTCATACGCATGATCCAAGGATACTCTGGTGGCGCCCAAGTACGATCAGTCTTCGCGATCATATACATTCCTCAATGCCATCTCTAGATCGGGTAATTGAAACGCGAATCCGTTTTCAACCAGCCGCTTGGACACAACATAGCGGCCGTAAAGTGCCAATTCTGGATCAGTACGAAAGATCAGCGGTGCTCCCAGCCGGACCATCCACTGCGTCGCTGGCAAGCCGATCGGCATCCCGACGACCTTGCGGAGTATGCGCATGAATTCAATCTGCGAGACTGGGTTGGGAGCCGACGCTACGTACACTCCAATCATCCGGTCGTCCGTGATCGCTTTGGATATTAAATTGAACAGATCCGTTTCGTGAATCCAGGACATGCCTTGCGTGCCAGATCCAATTCTGCCGCCCAGCCCAATCCGTGCGAGAAAGCCGAGCATCTCCAGCGCACCGCCTCCAGCGCCACGATCACGACCAACTACAAAGCTGGATCGCAAAATGACGCCGCGTTGTTCCGGTAATTTGCTGCCGATAAACGCAGCTTCCCAGGCGCGACCGATGGTCGGTGCGAAGCCAATTCCCTCTGCGGATTCCTCGTTACATACAACTCTCGGAGGATCTCCATAGATATGTGCAGTACTCATCTGAACCCATACTGGAGGCGGAGACTTCGCCTCACGCATCGCCGCACCCAGGACTCGCGTCGATTCTACTCGCGAACGCAAGATCTCATCTTGATGATCAGCAGTCTTGATGCAATTGACCGTTCGCCCAGCCAGATTCAAAACTGCGTCGGTTCCATCAATCAGCCTCATCCAATCGCCTGGAGTTCGTCCATCCCATGTCGCACATTGCCATTCGCTTGCGACCTTTGGCTGTGAACGTGTTAGGCGAGCGGCAGATGGGAATTTACCAAGGCCTAAGCGAATACAAGCCCGATGCGCAAGCGAGTGCGTCAATCCTGGCATACACTCGCTTGCGCTTCGGGCTTGTATTGGTAAGAAACTATCTGCCGCTCGCGTTAGGATGGTCACACGCGCCCCGGCACTCGCAAATCGAGTAGCCAGCGAAGTGCCCAGAAAACCGCTGCCACCAGCGATCACAATCCTCTTTCCATTGAGACTCATAGTTATCCATCATGATTCCGATGTCGTACGCCGTTCAAGGTCTGCATGCGTAACCGCAATCCATTTCAGCGATTAACAGGACGGCCTGCGCCGGGGCTGCAAGAGAGTAGAAAAGTTCGTCCCGAAAGTTCATGGGTCAGCAGAGCCCTTGAATTGGCCGCATGAACTTGTGCAAGAAAGAACCCGGTTTCACGTTTCGCAAACTCGATTAGTCGATGATGCATCGAATCGTGAATCGGGCCGGTGAACGTTCCAGAAGCACTCGCTACACACTTGTGGTGGGCTGATAAAGGCTGATGTTGCGAACAAGTGAAGATACTGCACTTGGTTTTTGTCAGCGTTTACGAGCGCCGACCAGTCGACGACGTTTGGGACGCGCCGCTGAATGACTGGCCAAAGGGTGTTTGCCGTTACCTCTGGATGAGAACGGGGCGTCGAGATCCGTGCGACTGCTGTTCGTTCGCGACTGCGATGTACGGGCGTGGTTGCTCTTGGACTGGAATGGCTGGGCATGCTGACGACGACCGCGTCCCTCATCCTTGGTGCGAGCATCCGCCTGCCTGAATCCAGCGACTTCGAAGGCGATAGGCAGCTTCTTTTTGATCAGTCGTTCAATGTCTGCCAATTGGCCCAACTCGGTTCCATCGCACAGCGAAATCGCTGAGCCTTCGGCACCGGCTCGGCCAGTACGTCCGATACGATGGACGTAGGTCTCCGGTTCGTTGGGTAGTTCAAAATTGAAGACGTGCGAAATCCCTTCGATGTCAATTCCTCGCGCTGCGATGTCTGTGGCGACCAGAATGCGCGTGGCTTGAGATTTGAAGCCCGCCAAAATGCGCAGCCGGGCATTCTGACTCTTGTTGCCGTGCAACGCTTCGGTTGCAAATCCGGATTTTGTAAGTTGCTTGGCAACTCGATCGGCACCGTGTTTGGTACGAGTGAAGATCAGCGCGCGATCGACTTTCAGTTCACCGAGCATGGTTGCGAGAATATCGATCTTTTGCTTTTGCGGAACAAAGCATACGCATTGCTCGACCAATTCCGTCGTTTGACGCACCGGCTCGATTTGGACCCTTATCGGCTCCCGCAAGATTGAATTGGCTAGTTCTGCGATCGGACCAGGCATAGTGGCGGAAAAGAGCAATGTCTGTCGACGCTGCGAAAGCCCACGCACGACTTCGCGCACTGCGGGTAGAAATCCCATGTCGAGCATACGGTCCGCTTCGTCCAGTACCAAAAATTCAACATTTCGGGCATCGACAAAACCTTGACCGGTCAAATCGAGCAACCTACCGGGCGTCGCCACAAGAATATCGACTCCGTGACGAAGTTCGCGTACTTGCGGATTTTGATTCACTCCACCATGAACCACTGCGCAGCGCAATGAAGTAAAATGACCGTAGGTTCGGAAGCTATCACCGATCTGCAGAGCCAATTCGCGAGTGCTGGCCAATACCAAGCAACGAATCGAACGAACTTTGGTGGATTTGACCGGTGGGTTGGCCAACAATCGGTGAAGAATAGGCAGGGCAAACGCGGCAGTTTTTCCAGTTCCGGTCTGGGCACACCCCAGCACATCGCGGCCTTCGAGAATATGAGGAATTGCCTGAATCTGAATTGGAGTGGCGGTTTCGTAGCCTTCCGTCAAAACGGCCCGCAGAATGGGCTCGCATAGCCCAAGTTCGAGAAATGACATTCGGAGTCCTTAGGAGGAAAGTTCCAAGTCCGAATGAGCGAGCGCGAAAAGCGCTTTCAGAAAACCATTGGACCTGGCAGTTATCCAATGGTTGCAAAGCTGCCGAGTGGATGAAACTGATAGTTGAACGGACGCGATGATCCAATACATGGTCACCGAAATTTCGTCAGCTTCGATATTGTTGCCGATTCCAATCATTCAGACCAGTGGAATCTTCGCATTTTTTACAAGTTTCCCGCCGATGGTGTGGGAAACGTTACCTTTACTGTGAAATTCGGTGCCGAATTCGATCGACGATGACCGCGCTGAGAATCACGGCCCCAAGTACAACTTTTTGCGTGTAGCTCTCAATACCCATTAGATTCATGCCATTTTGAATAACTGCGATAATCAATGCTCCGATCAGGGTTCCCAAGATTTTGCCCTCGCCACCTGCCAGCGAAGTGCCGCCAACCACGACCGCTGCGATGGTGTACAGTTCGTACATTTGCCCGTAGGTGGGTGAGCCGCTCTTGAGCTGAGATGCTAACACAATCCCACCCAAACCGGCCAACATGCCCGATATGGCAAATGAAAGAATGATGACTCGATCGGTTGGCACGCCAGACAGTCTCGCGGCTTCGGCATTCCCGCCAACGGCGTAAAGGTAGCGTCCCAAAGTCGTACACGACATGACCACATGCGCGATACAGTAAAGGACCAGCATCAGAACAACCGAATTGGGAACATTTAGCAAATCTGCGCCGCGCCCCAGCCAGACAAACGTTTCCGGTACCTGATTGATCGACTGTCCCGCTGCTAGGATGTATGCCGTTCCGCTGGCCACCAACATCATCGCCAAGGTCACGATGAATGAGGGCACGCGGAAGGCAGTAGTTAATACGCCTGTCGTAACACCCGCCAAGCCGCAACCTGCAATGGCCACGGCGCAGCAAGGGACTGTCGCCCAAACCGAGGCTTGCTCGGCACCGGCAAAGTCGCGAATCAAACGAGCCGCCACAACCGCCGACAAAGCGATTAAACTGCCCACCGACAAATCAATTCCACCAGCGATGATCACCATCGTCATGCCGATCGCCACCATCGCAATGACTGAAATCTGATTGGCAATATTCAGCAGATTATCGCGTTTTAGGAAATTGGGCCAACGGTAACTCTGCGGTGCGAGTATTTCGACGCGGCCCAGCTTGGGAAATAACGTCGCGACATTCGCAACAATTCCCCAGTCTACGCTACTGCCGCTGCAAATGATTCTGTCCAGAGTTTGCTCACTCGCCACAAGCTGCTCCAGCTTTTGTCTTGCGTCGGCGGGTTGGCCAACAACAGTTTGCACCAAAGAAACCTGCACCTCGGCCAACTGGTTGACCAAGTCCGAAGCATACGTCTCATCGTCCGGGTGAGCGCGCACCACGATCAGCATTTTTTTGGAAGAGAGGTTTGGATCAGCCAACAACCGCCGGGCAACTTGTCGACTTGCCGCGAGCCCTGTCGGCTGCTGTTCGGCCCACGTGAGGGCACTGAAAAGCGCTCCCAGCAGAATCAATACTAACAACATTCCATATTCGGTTAGCAATCGCCGCCACATCTTTTCCTCGCTGGAATGCACCCCAGGCATGATTTCGAGCTACCTCACGGCCAACTGAAGTATGTCGTGCTGCGTAGCGTGGGCAACGTCGGTGATTTCGCCACTGATCCTGCCTTCATGCATGACGAGAATGCGGTCGGCGATGCCAAGCACTTCGGGTAGTTCGCTGCTGATCATCATGATCGCCTTGCCTTGATCAGCCAGTTGAAACATGAGCTGGTAAATCTCAAACTTCGCTCCTACGTCGACGCCTCGCGTGGGCTCGTCGAATATGATGACTTGTGAGTTGCTCATCAGCCACTTAGCAAGTACGACTTTTTGTTGATTGCCGCCAGACAGGTGGCGTACGCGCTGCCGATCATTGGGCGTTCTGATGTTCAGTTGCTTTTGGAAGGCGCTAAACCTGTGACGCAGTTGCGATTGTCGAACCCATCCGGCTGTGGACAAATCACGCATATTCGGCAAGCCAAAATTGTCGAGCACAGACATGCCGAGTACCAGACCCTGCTGCTTGCGGTCCTCGGTCAGTAAGCAAATGCCAGCCGCAATCGCTTGTCGCGGCGATCGAATCACTTTCTCGCGGCCATCGACCGCGATCGAGCCACTGTCCGCGCGATCAGCTCCAAATATCAGCCGAGCCAATTCCGTTCTGCCCGCCCCGACTAATCCCGTGACGGCAAGAATTTCGCCACGGCGAATCGACAACGAGACATTGCGCACTGCATCGCCCCGCACTAGTCCCGAGACCACCAATCTTGGTTCACCGCAAGACCGCGACCGCTGGGGAAACTCGTTGGCTAATTCGCGTCCTACCATCAGTTCGATCAGTTTGCCTCGCGATACATTGGCTCTGGGCAACGTGGCAACGAGCTTTCCATCACGAAGCACCATGATGCGATCGGCGATGCGAAAAACCTCATCCAATCGGTGACTAATGTAGATGATACCAATTTCCTGGCTGCGAAGCTCCTCGATAATTTGTATCAGTTTGTCGACTTCCTGCCCAGTGAGCGCGGCCGTGGGTTCATCCATTACCAAGATGCGAACCTGCTCTCCCAGCGCTTTGGCAATTTCCACCGACTGCTGTTGCGCGACGGTCATGTTCTTGCAACGCAACTGACAGTCGAAACTTGCACCGATCCGTTTGAGCAAATCGTTGGCTAGTCGTCGTTCGGCTCGCCCGTCAATCCAGCCGTACGCGGCGCGTTCGCGGCCAAGAAAAATATTCTCGGCAGCGGAGAGCCCATGTATCAAATTAAACTCCTGGTAGATCACGCCGATACCAGCTCGACGAGCATCAGTCGGCGACTGTACTGTGATTTCGCGCCCATCGATCGCGATTCGTCCCGCGTCGGGAACTACAGCACCTCCCAAGATCTTTATTAAGGTGCTCTTCCCGGCCCCATTCTCGCCCATCAAGCAGAGAACTTCTCCTGCATGGAGAGACAATTCAACCTCGCGCAGGGCGGAAACGCCAGGATAGGATTTGGAAATCCCGTGCATGTGCAACAGTGGCGTCATGCTCTATTTCGGACGCCCGCTCTTGCGATAAAGCTCAGTTGGAATGAGCTGAACGGCTTCAATCTTCTCACCGTCGAAGTAGCGCGCAATCGTCTGGGCAGTCATTTGGCCGATGCGCTTGGGAAATTGTTGTGGCTCATCAAAAATCTTTCCCTCCTCGATAGCTTGAATTCCTTCGGGCTGTCCGTCAAAAGCAACAATCTTGATCTGTCCCGCTTTATTGGCTTTCTCGATGGCCGCGATGGCTCCGAGCGCACTTGGGTCGTTGATCGCGAATATACCATTCAGATCTGGATGCGTTTGCAAAGCGTCTTCGGTGCATTTAAATCCCTGATCACGCTTGCCATCTCCAGGCAACTCCGCGACGATGTCGATCTTCTGGCTGGGATGGTCTGAGTTGTGTTTAGCGACAACTTCCTTGAATCCCTGCACTCGCAACAAGCACGATTCGCCCTGCTTGTAGTCCAAGATCAACACCTTGCCTCCTGACGATCCCAACGCCTCGATCATCGCCTGCGCCGCGAGTCGTCCACCGCCAAGATTCTCCGATGCGATATGAGACACAACCTTCGCGTCTGGGGCAAGGCAGGCTGTATCGGCGGTAAAAACCGGAATGCCCGCAGTATTTGCCTCTTGAATTGCAGTTCCGATGCCTGTCGCATTGCAGGGACACAGCACGATCGCCGCACACTTAGCGACGATGAAATCCTTCACTTGATTCTGTTGTGCAGCAACATCAAATTCACCGCTGGTGACAACGACTTCGTATCCTTTGGCAGTTGCCTCCTCTTGGAATGCATCCGCCAAATCTTTGAAAAACGGATTAGTCATCGTGAGCACGGACAGTCCTAGCTTACCCTTCGATTTCGTTTGTTCAGCGGCTGACGAAGATGCCAGATTATCAGAAGGTGATTTCTCAACGTTCGCCACGGAATTGCTCCGGGAACACCCCGCCAGCAACAACCAGCACATAAAGATCGCCAAGTTCGCGCCCGCAATAAATCGCACGCCAACCATCGCTGGAAGGCACTGATCGCAGCCAAGACGAAATCGTCGGTAGTTCATGATAGGACCTTGCAATATGAAAGCTTGGTTTGTGAACGCGAACAAGAAATGTACTCAAATCCCTAGGTGAATCGCAAGTGGCGTGTTCGCGAATTCAATCGGCGAGATCCGGCAAACTGGAAAAAAATCGCAAGATCGTCAGTCGCTGGAAACCATTAGGTCAAAGTACCGCTCGCAATTGCCAAATGCGTGGTTACGTAGCATTGGACTCACGTTGTCCGCTGAGGCCGTCGAATAGTTGATCTTCGACGGTTAATTGGTTGTTTTTCTTTTCTTTATCGGTGGAGGTTTGGATGATGACTAGGGGGTCGACGTGGGTCCAGGCGGTGGCGGCGGTGACGAGGGTGGTGGCTAGGTGGCCTAGCTAGTGCTGTTCAACGTTCCATGCTGTCAACCATGAACCGCCAAGCTGAATCGTTCCCTCCGTGCCGTGCGAGATGATATGTATCGCATCCAGATCCTCGTATTGCGAGAGCAAACGATCGAGTTGCGCGAATCCATCTTCCATCCCGTTGAGAACAAAGATGTCGAAGAACCGATCATCAGGACAGTCAACTAGATCGGCGATCAATTGATCGATATTATCGATACCATCCTGGATTATTATCAGTTCTTGGGATTCTGTCGGTTCACGAGAGAAACAACCAAGAGGCGACAGTGACGTGCGCGATTGATCAAGCTGGTCAGCGTCATCATTCGATTCAGTATCGCCATGAACTGCGGACGAATCAGTCGCGTCCATGTCGGCGAGCAATTGATCGAGTTGATTCAACTGTACATCGATCAACGCGACTTCGCGAATCGGCTCAAGCTCGATACCAGATGAACAGTCTGCCGTCGCCTCGGAGTTTGATTCGGTCGTTGAAGTACTAGTTGCCGATATGGTGCCGGAACCTGAAGTGCTTACGGAATTCTCGGTTGGATTTGTCGAGCTAACTCCGGGCGGAGGTAGCACCGCAGAATTTTCTGCGGCGGTCCAGTCGCTCATCATCTGCAACAAATCGGGATCGACTTGCGCGGTTGGCGCCGGGGCGGCATCGGCGAAGAACTCGACTGGCATAATCGACGCACTGTAATTGATGCGTGGATCGAGAACCGCAAGGTGGAGTTCTGTTGGTTTCTTAGCTATACGCGATCCATCACCACCGCGCAGCCAGCGAAGGAATCGCTGCTGCAATGCACGTATTTTGCTAGGTGGTTTTCGGTCAGATGTCATGCTTGAAAAATTCTGGCAAACATTGCCTGCAGCAGAACCTCAGTTTTCTGCGCCGGACTATATCGGTTTTATCGGCTCGTCCGTCTTTGACGATTTTGCGGCCGGGATATACGGTCCCATGGTGCCAATGAAACACTAGCACGCCCTGCCAAGCAAAGCGCAGTTTGAGCGTCAGAAAAGATGTTCGAGATCGGCAAGCTTGAATGCCTGTGCTGAGTTTTACGTCCGTTGGACTGTTAGAAGAATTCTTCAAGAACGGATAGCCGCAGAGTAGAACAACTTGTCCTCATGTGTACATGCATAGGAAACGATGCATGAATTGGCACGCGACGCCAAACACAAATGCGACACAACCTCATGAACACTCGAGGAAAATCTGTTTTACAATCACGCCGACGCATCATCAAACTTGGCACTAATGAAATAGTGGAACCAACGTGCGAACGGTTCGGTCGGCAGCGATTTCTGCTGGAATCCACAGCAACGCAATTTTATCGATACGGATATCGCTCTTTCGGCAAGGAATCTCCAGCGGTTGGACGGTTAAGCGCTCGACACTGAACTGGCTTTGCAGACTCTGTACATCGGCCTCGAATTGTTCGACCAACTCTGCTTTGAGTTGTTCCAGTCGTTCAAATGATTCGACCGCCATTTCTACGTCGCTGCGCTGCTGAGAAGCTCGTCCGACGCTACGGACTGCGGTGGAGGTGCGCGAGATGTTAGTACGACTGACGAGTTTGTTTCCCAACAAAGCTCCCAGAACCGTGGTTCCAAAGTTGATCAGGGTATCGACTTTCCCTCGATCGTATTCGGCCTTCTCTCGTTCGACTTTCTGCTGCGCCGCTGCAATCTTTGATTCCAAGCTGCGTAGTTTTTCAGCGTATCGGTCTCGCAGTTTCTCTTTCTCTGCGTCACGTAGTTCGCCAATGCGCTGTCGCCACGACAATCGAGCATCAAGTTCGTCTTGGCCCGGCTCGCTGGTGGCGTTCAATTCCGGGCAAGTAAATAGTCGCATTGGTTCGTGGCGATAGAGATGGTCTGCAAGCTGCTTTTCCCACCGCTTGAAATTGTTCGGCGCGAGCAAATCGTCTGGCAAATTGGCAAACTCAAAACCACTCAATGGGCTCTCGTTGCACACTAGGCTGTCGCGAGGGAGCTTGGTTGTGGAGCTCCAAAGGTCCTCGGCGATAGTCTTGTCAGTCGGGACAACTAAAGTAAAGTCTACCCACGCATCAACTTCGGCGCTCGCTTTTACATAGTGGCACGCAGCCATGGCCATGACCGACGGCAAGTAAATCTTGCGGCT
Source organism: Planctomycetaceae bacterium (assembly GCA_005798335.1). Taxonomy (GTDB): domain Bacteria; phylum Planctomycetota; class Planctomycetia; order Pirellulales; family Pirellulaceae; genus Aureliella. The sequence continues at coordinate 19,942 of SYJV01000531.1, forward strand.
GGAAGAGTTGCCGCTGGCGGTGGGCGAGCAGAACATCTCGACGATCGAGCTAGGTAAGATCGGTCGACCACCTTGGCCAGCCGGTCCAGCGGTGCCGACAACACTGCTGTCTGAAGAAGCTCCTGCTGGTCGTTCAGCACTGGGCTCAGTTTCCATTTTTGCTGGCGAAAGACTCGATTGATCGGCTAGCTGGCGCCGCCGCTGGTCCATCAACGTCTGGATTTGTGGCCGACTGAGTGGCCCGCGCAAGAACGACATCGCCCAACGACTTTGGAGAATAGTTGGATTGTCGTCGTGTACATTATTCATAAGAAAAACGCGATTCCCCAGCGCGGCAAGCGTTTGTTCCATCTCGCTACGGTTAAACAACGAGCCCGATTGCACGGCGGCTCCTTCTAGACCGTCGAGCACACGTTCCTTATCGCGCTGAGTTTGCAAGCGTCCGAGAAACCACGTGCCGATATTGGAGAGACCCTTGTAATCCAAATCCACCGGATTCTGGGTCGCCAACACAACTCCCAATCCAAACGCGCGAGCTTGTTTTAACAAGACCAACATCGGCTGCTTGCTCGGCGGCTTCGCGGTCGGCGGAAAGTAACCAAAAACTTCATCCATGTAAAACAGAGCTCTGAGTGAATTAGTACCCGACTGAGCACGCACCCAGCTCAGCAGTTCGTTGAGCAACATAGTGACGAAGAACATGCGCTCGCTGTCGTTCAAATGCGAAATCGATAGTATCGATAGCCGCGGTTTGCCTTCGGGCGTGTACAGCAGCCGTTTGATGTCCAGTGGCTCGCCCTCCAGCCAACCGGCAAAGGCTGGCGAGGCCAGTAGATTGTTCAGCCGCATGGCCAGCTTGGCACGATCGTCGCTTGGAAAAAAGCTGTTCAGATCGAAGACACCAACCTTGGACATAGGCGGGTCTTGAATCAGACGAATCAACATTCCCAAATCGAGATTGCGGCCCGCTCGCCAGGAGTGCTCCAAGATGTTAGCGAGCAAGATATGCTCGCGGCTAGTCAGCGGGTCGCCATCGAGGTCGAGCAAGGTCAGCAACCCGGAGGCGGCCGCAGAAACTCGCTCGCGCATGGATTCCGCGTCGTCAAGCACAGCTTGCGGCGGTGCGTCAAAGCTACGGAGTACGGTCAGCGGAATTCCAGCGGTACTGCCTGGAGTGTAAATGGTGATATCGGCAGCCGCCCGAAATCGAGCTACCCGCGCGGCATCTTGATCCCATTGCTGCAGTCCATTGCGCCACAGAGTGGCCGTTTTCTCGGCAAGTTGAGTCAAGTTCAAACCTTGCTTGGCCGCATCGGATTCTTCCAACCAGGGCAAGAAATCGACGGGCGCCAGGTTCGGAAAAGCCAGCAACAAGTTTCCCAGATCACCTTTAGGGTCCACCGCAATTGCAGGAATGCCGTCCAGGGCCGCTTCCTCAAGTAGCGCTAAACACAAACCCGTCTTGCCGCTGCCAGTCATGCCCACGCAGAGGGCATGCGTCGTCAGGTCCTTAGCATCGTAGAGAACCTTTTCGGCCAGCAACTTCCGGTTGCCTAGGTCAAACTTGTTGCCTAAATAAAAGGAGCCTAATCTTTCGTAACCTGGCAAATCCATCTCGTTTTCCCGTCGCTGTTGCAAAGGCTGGTTCGTTTTAGTCGCTATGATGTTACCGATCAACAAGCAGATTTGGAATGTCGACACCGCCGTCTCATGCTTTGTCACACCTGAAATTTATGACGATGACCGATTGGGATCAGTGGTTCACGCGGTGGCAATCCGCTTTTGAACAATTTGCGGCCGATGCAATGTCGGAGGCTGACGCTGGGCACGATCTGTACCACGTCAAACGCGTAGTAGCGAATTCAGTTCGATTGGGAGGTGTAGAAGGCGCCTGTCCGTCAATCGTCATGCCTGCGGCCTGGTTGCATGATTGCGTAGTTGTACGCAAAGACTCTCCCGAGAGAAATCGGGCTTCGCGCATGGCGGCGCAGCGCGCTGGCGAGTTTCTTGGGTCGATCGACTATCCAGTCCAGTTTCGCGAGTACGTGGCTCATGCCATTATCGCGCACAGTTTTACTGCTGCGGTTTGCCCGACGACTGTGGACGCCAAAGTCGTCCAGGATGCTGATCGCCTCGAGGCGCTTGGCGCGCTGGGGCTGGCGCGTTGCTTGATGACAGGCGGTGCGCTCGGGCAGAGATTGTTCGACCCGATCGAACCCTTTCCATTTCGCAGACCGGCCGACGAGCGTCAACAGTCTGTGGATCACTTTTATACAAAGCTGCTAAAACTGCCAGCGACCATGCAGACCCAATCAGGACGCGTGGAGGCCCAGCGCAGGACGCAAGTACTAATTCGCTTCTTGGAAGATCTGGCAGAGGAACTTGGGACCGCAGCCTCGGAGCTTCAGCAGAGTCTCTCATTCTTAACAACTAATTGCCCCCAGGCCCACGCGTAACAAACATAGGAACGAATTAATGAACGCTCGAGCTAATACCGCCCGGTGGTGTGAACCACAGGAGTGGACCAAGCCCACTTCCAGCTCACTGTCGGCCCTACGGGCCAGACCTTTCAACATGTTTGTTTTCGTTTTTTTAGGAGTTTAGCAACGGAGACGTGGCTCCCATTTTTGCATCGTTTTCGTGGGGGTTGTTTTTTCTTAGGACCACGTACGCTTTTGCGATAATTCTTGACGTCTA
>SYJV01000532.1 GCA_005798335.1 Planctomycetaceae bacterium
CGATTGACCACCAGCGCACTGGCCGGATAATGCCCTCGGCCCATCTTGTGAAAGTCAATCGTGACACTGTCGGCATAACGCAACCCCGAAGATGCCGACTGCAATTTGCGCACTGTTTCGAGGATCTCTGCATCAAATTTCAGCGAATTCAGTTGTGTGTCGTAGTCCGCCAAAAAAGTCGCTGCCCAACCGACCGCCGCATCAACATGCAATTGAGGAATGGGTTGGTTATTCTCCGATGCGAGCTGGTCAATGATCGACCGAATACCTTCAATGTCATCAATACCAAAGCCGTCCGTGGTGCCAAAGGTGGCCACTACATACGCGACCTTTGCCCCTTCGACATACAAACGCTTGAGCGTTTCTCGTAATTGGTCCAGTTGCATCGACAAATTTTCATCGGTCGGAATTCTGATCAATTGTTCCGTTCCCAGTCCCAGCCATCCCGCTACAGTTTGGTTCGAGTAGTGGCTGGCATGCGAACAAATCCCCACAATGCGCTCGCCACTCAATCCTTTCTGCATCGTCCCAGGGACAACTTTCTCGATGCCGATCTTCGCGCCGTACAAATTGGAAATGGTCCCGCCGATCGTGAAGATGCCCCACGGATCTTGTGTATGGTAAAAAATCAGATTAGCCAGCGCTGTGATTGCCTTAACCTCTAACTCGTTCGATCGCTGACTGTACCGATCCGTGCAGAGGTTAGGGTTCTTAAGCAGGCAAGCGATTGCGCCTACAAGCGAAGCGTTGTTTGCTGGTCCGCGCACGTTTTCCAAATGTAGTGGATTGTTCCAACTATCGGTGCCCCAGAAATAAGGAAATATCGAGTCGCGAGCATCCTTGAGGTTGCCTGGCAGCATGTGAATCTCGGGATTTGCCTGCGCAGTTTCATAGTTTTGGGACATGCCGCGTCCCGGCAGTTGCGTACTTTCCGCCGCCGCCGCTGAGAGTAACTCCTCAAAAATTTTGACAATGACCGGTTGGTCCCACTCGAAAAATGTGTTGATGAGTTTCTGATACTTTTCGCGATCCATCCGAGTTCTCCGTGCCGGAATGTTGGCTGTAACTTAGAGGCAATAAGTCAATTGAATCGGCAAGTCAATAGAATCGGAAATCGTCCGAGGTCGCCGGAAAAATGCAAACAGTTTGACCAAAGAAACTAAGCCGAGCTGTGGAGGAACGCTTGCCAATTGTAACCCGAAGCGCAAGCGAGGAAAGAACGCGAATTACTTCGCTCACGCATCGGATGACGGTAGACTCTTCTATGCCACTCATCTATGGCGCCAAGCGTGTGATTTCCCAACCGTCACCGCGACGAGTATAAGCGAAACGATCATGCAAGCGGCTCGTGCGTCCTTGCCAAAATTCTATTTGCGTGGGAACGACGCGAAATCCACCCCAATAATGCGGGCGCGGAATTGATTTGTCAGGACCGTATTCAATTTCCAAAGCGCGAGCATTAGATTCTAACAGCGCGCGATCCTCGATCGGTTGCGACTGAGGACTGACGATTGCGCCTATTTGACTAGCGCGTGGTCTCGCTTGAAAATACTCATCCGAGGTGGCTGCGTCGGTCTTCGAAACAAACCCTTCCACTCGGACCTGGCGTTCAACGTGCGGCCAGTAAAATACCAGACTTGCGTGAGGGTTTTGAGCTAGTTGCTGCGCCTTAGAGGATTGATAATTCGTAAAAAAGTTAAAGCCCGAAAGATCTACCTTCTTAAGCAAAACGATACGTGCAGAAACGCGTCCATCGAAAGTGCCGGTGGCCAATGTCATCGCATTGACTTCCAACCAATCTGGAGCATGGCGCTGCGCATCGTTGAACCACTTTTGAAATTGTCCTATCGGTTCAACTGCAAGCGATTCTCTTTCCAATTCCGAATGCTCGTAATCACGTCGCAAGTTTTCCATATTTGCCTTCGCTTTTAGATAAAGAATGCTGTACCGCGCCTCTACGATGAGGTATTTTAAAAATGGTTTGAGACCGAATCACCATAGACTTTCGTAGTAACTGACTAGTCAATGCGCTGGTTTGGCACAAAGGTTGCGTTACCCAAGCGTGAAGTTTGGTAAGATTTGTCAACTTGGCAGTTTTGCACGAAGAATTTGAGGTCTTCCATGTCAAATCGCTTTCAAGAACGGATCGAAAGCATCGACTTGTCGGGAAAACTCTTAGTCGCATCCCCCAATTGGGATGATGCGTTATTTGGACGTACGGTCTGTTTGATTGTTCATCAAGGGAGCGAAGGCTCCATTGGAATCGTTTTGAATCGCACGCTCAATACGGACCTCGGTAATCTTTGGAAGGAATTGGCAGGGACCGAAGCCAAGAACAAGTGTGCGCGAGTCAATTTTGGCGGGCCGATGTCCGGACCGGTGGTAGCAGTTCACGACCAGGCCGATTTGAGCGAATATGAGTCGGGGGACGGTGTGTACCTCGCTGCGCAGGTTTCCAACCTCAAGAAATTGGTGGCCGACGATGTGTGCCATGAAGTTCGCATTGTCGTGGGACAGGCCGGATGGCAAGTTGGCGGTCTGGAGCAACAGTTTATTGAGGGCAAGTGGTTAGTTGTTCCAGTTGAACGCGACCTAGTCTTCGCGCCTGAAGATGAAATGTGGGGACGAAGTTTGCGCGCATTCGGCAACCACTTTGTGGCGCTAATGTCGGGTGCAATTCTGCCTCGCAGTGCACAATCAAACTGAAGCGGTTACAATTGTGCCTTCACACTTTAGTGCTTGTTCGAATTCGCGATAAGGCAGCGCATGCGCATTGGCGTGGTCGTCAAAGTAATCCCTGACAAAAAAATCGGTTTCATTCGCGCGGATGATCTTCGAGAGGACGTTTTTTTCCATTTCAGCGTAGTCCAAACAACTGGCCGTCGCGAATTGGCCGAGGGTGACGAAGTCGAGTTCGAAATCGACGAGCTGGATAAGATCGAAAAACGCGCAATGCGGGCGATCAAAGTTCAACGCAGCCAGCGCCCACTAACAATGAGATTGCAAGCCAGCGACGCGCCTGAGTTTCGGTCGCAACACCACCCACGCGCCCGACAACGACGTCCTAATTGGCGACAATCGGAAATTCGCGCAGAAGAAAATGAACCGCCTAATACAGATTAGCTGACGACCTAATGTGTAATAGTTAGGAATTGATCTGACACTAACCAATGGAATGAAGTAAGTGTATGCCGGTTGCTAGCAGTAGAGAAGAAAAGGTCTTGAAGATTGCTGACCTTAAGTCTCGTCCGTTTAGCTTTGCGCAATGGGATCAACATCTTTTACCGCCAGCTTGCAGCTAAACATTTCGCCAACGACGCACGATCGTCCGAGTTTCGCAGGTTTGATATGAGGTGTCAGCTCATATGGCAAGACCAATGGTTTCGTTCAAATCATACTACGGAAAATTCAGAGTGATCAAAATTTTGTAGAATGATACGTTTTGGGAAAGGGTGTCCCGCCACAAACTTGAGCTGGTTGTTACTCGTCGACGAAATCTAGAAAGCTCCAAGACTATTTTATGAACGACCAGCCAAACAATGTTGCAGACGAATCTTCCTTAGTGCATTCCATGCCCGCCGGCAATCCGAACTTGATTCCAATGATCGTTGCGTGCGTTGTAGGCGGGTTGGTTGGAATGGGAATTGTGCACGCCATTGACCCCGTATTCCCGTATGCCGATTTGCCGGAACTGGGACTAGCGCCGTCGCCTGAACTGATTGCACAACATAATGCTGCCCAGGTAGCGTTTCGCAGTTGCAACTACGGACTGGGCCTGGCGATTATCGGAGCCTGCCTAGGGCTAACGTATGGCGGCATCGTCTCGCCAGCCCGGCGATTACTGCAAGGAGTGTTGGGAGCGATAGGCGGGACCGTCGGAGGTGCGGTGTCTGGATATTTCTTGGGAATCTTGGTTGCCAAACTCATTATCGCTAGCGAAAACGAAAGTCTGCTGCAAAGTACCGGACTGCATTTCGCGACTTGGGCAATCATTGCCACAATCATCGTGGCTCTGGTCGCTCTAGTTCATCGTCGCGTCGGCGGCTTGATCTCAGCTTTGACCGCTGGGATCGCGACTGGCATGATGGCAGCTATGTGCTACGTCGTTGCTTCATCGTTTCTATTTGCCGACGCGAATTTAGTGAAGTTGATCCCGGAAGCATTGTACGGACGAATCGTCTGGGTCGTTATCTGCGCAGGTTCCTTCGGCATCGCAGCGCGCTCTGTTCAGCAGGGAAAATTGAAATTGACCAATTAGCATCGGGCGAACAATGAGTGTCGCCTCCGCGAAAGTAGCGTTACATCATTCTTTCGCGGAGCGAAAGACGACAATAAAAAACCTGTCGATGCTTAGTCCAATTGCACCAATCGCCTGATTCGGAGTGGGAGAATGACTGATTACTTGCTGCTCAAGATGGGTGCAAGTATTTTTCGCAAATTCTCGCCCAGCATCAAATGTTTTTCTCTGTCGCTGATGCGAGCCGCCGTGACTTTCGCCAGCTCGGTTCCAAGCGACCGCGATGGCAAATGGCTGCCGAATACGATGCGGTCGGCTGTCAGTTCTCGGACCGCCATTTCGATAAAGCCAGCGGTCGGATCGAAGCCGGACGTCTCCACGTAAATATTGGGAAATGCTCGCACCGCTCGAATTCCTTTCTCCCATTCTCCGCCTGCGTGCGCGCAAACGAAATTCACTTTGGGAAATCGAGAGGCCAATACCGCTAACTCTGCAGGCGTGGATTCGCCAGCGCTCTCTTTGCCCTGAGTCTTGAACCAAGTATGTTGCATGATCAGGCCACCAAGCTCGGATAAGCGTCTGACCAATGGATCGAAATTGCGACTGGCACAGGTCAACGAACCACGCGAGCCACCAGGAAAATAGACGCCCACCATCGGTCCGTTAGCGATCCAGCGATCGATCGCTGCCAATGAACCTGGAACGTCATTCGCATTTAATTGGATCAAGCCTAACAACTTGTCCGGCCATCGAAGTAGCGGCTCGACTATCATTTCTGGAAATTCTCGCAATCGAGTTTCCGTTGCTTGATCGGCAGTGCCCAGCCCCACATGCAGGAACAAACACATTTTTCGAAAGCGAGCTTTTTCCAGTGTAGGCAGAGTCTGCTCGATTTCCTTCACAATTCCGCTTGGATTCGCGAGCGATGGAGTGAAGTAGGAATCCCAAATTTCATATTCATCCAACTGACTTGCCGAGGGCAAACCAAATTGGTTGGATAGCCGCGTAAGGTTCTGCATTATTGAATAACTCGCTAGTTCATGCACATCTCGTGAATCACCGATCGTTCATTCGAAGACTTGCTCGAATGGCCTGTGAGGGCCGTGAGGGAGCGATGGTTTTCCATCAGTATTCCAATCGTTGCATCTTGGCCGAATCCAGGTTTGTGTACAATACGAGACTTCACAGTACTACGCAAACTTAAGCCCTCAATTACCTTGGTTATGAAACTCGTGATGATGATCTATCCCATGTATCGAATCCTTATTGTCAAGATGTTAGGCGAGCGGCAGATGGGAATTTACCAAGGCCTCAGCGAATACAAGCCCGAAACGCAAGCGAGTGCGTCAATCCTGGCATACACTCGCTTGCGCTTCGGACTTGTATTGGTAAGCAACTATCTGCCGCTCGCCTTATTGATTGCCTATTTGGGCGTGGCGAACAACGCTGACGCACAAACCAACGATCCGTCGAGTGTGGCTGGAGCCAAAACAGCTCTGGTGCAAGCGAAGGCGGAAAAAGAGGCTGGTCAAAATCGCAAGAAGAACTCCGATACTAAACCCAACGCCGAACGCAAGAAGGCAAAGCGTCCAGCCGCAGTTGGGCCAGCGATCAACGAAAACAAAGCAACTCCATTGGATCGCATCAAGGTTAAGGAAGGATTCAAAGCAGAACTGTTGTATTCGATACCGGGTGGTGAGCAGGGATCGTGGGTCAATCTGTGTTTGGATAACCGTGGACGCATACTTGCGAGCGATCAATACGGAGGGCTGTATCGTTTCGCAGCGCCACCGGCAGGACAAGTGCTCGATCCAACCAAAGTAGAAAAGCTACCTTTGGAAATTCGAGCGGCAAACGGTATGGTCTGGGCGTTCGGTGCACTTTACGTCGGCGTAAATGACTACGAGGACAAGATCCCCAGCGGCCTGTATCGGATCACGGATTCCAACGACGACGATGAACTGGACAAGGTAGAGTGTCTGCGAGCGATGGAGGCTCGCGGCGATCACGGCGTCCATGCCGTGGTACCAACTCCCGATGGAAAGGCACTGTACTTGATCACCGGTAACGGAACGAAACCAACCGAGGCCGTCGCGACTTCGCCAGTACCCGCGAACTGGGGTGAAGATCACTTGTTGCCTCGGTTACCAGACGGTCGCGGATTTATGCGCGATGTTTTGGCGCCGGGCGGAATCATTTATCGGGTTTCACCCGATGGCAAGTCGTTCGAAAGAGTCGCCAACGGTTTTCGCAATATCTTCGATGCTTCGGTCAACCGCGAAGGCGAACTATTCACTTACGACGCGGACATGGAGTACGATTTCAATACCTCTTGGTACCGTCCGACACGCGTCAATCATGTTGTGAGCGGCGCCGAGTTCGGCTGGCGCAATGGAGCTGGCAAGCGACCAGAGTTTTATCCCGATAATTTGCCGGCGACCGTGAATATCGGGCCAGGTTCGCCGACTGGCACTGCTTTCGGATACGGAGCCAAGTTTCCCGCCAAGTACCAGAACGCGCTGTATGTGCTCGATTGGAGTTGGGGCAAAATGTATGCTGTGCACCTTAAGCCCGATGGTGCGAGCTACACTGGCGAAAAAGAAGAGTTCGTTTCAGGCACGCCGCTGCCGTTGACGGACTGTATCATCAATCCAGCCGATGGCGCGATGTACTTTACCATCGGTGGTCGACGCGTTCAGTCTGGTCTGTATCGAGTCACGTATGTTGGCAGTGAGTCGACTGCACCAATTAATGAGCCGCTACCGGCTAGTCCGGCTGTCGCCCTGCGCAAAAAACTCGAAGCGTTTCATGGACGCCAAGACCCGCGCGCGATTGAAGTGGCTTGGGCGTATTTAGCCGACCCAGATCGATTTATACGCTGGGCAGCGCGCATCGCTATCGAACATCAACCATTGGCGAACTGGGCAGAGCGAGCTTTCTCAGAACAGAATCCTGCCGCCAAGGTAGAGGCGTTGATGGCCGTCGCCCGCTCCGGTGGCGTTTGCCCTCCACATCGAACTGCCGACTCGCCGCCAGTGAACCAAGAACTTGCCGAGCGACTGTTAGATGCGCTGGTTTCACTCGATGCCAGTGCATTAACCGCGCAGCAACAACAAACGTGGATAAGAACAATCCAAATCGCGCTCAATCGATTTGGTATGCCCGGCGATAACATGGTCCGCCGGTTGACGATGAAACTGGACGCGCGATTCCCAGCCAGTTCTTTTGAGCTCAACTGGTTGCTCGCGGAAGCTCTCGTGTTCTTGCAGTCACCCTCTGCTGCGGACAAGATCATGCGTTTGATTGCCGATGCGCCCACGCAAGAAGAACAGATTGAGTATGCTCGATCCCTGCGCATGCTGAAGGCTGGTTGGAACACCGCGCTGCGCACCGCATACTTTGAGTGGTTCTTGAAGGCTGCGAATTATCGCGGTGGTGCAAGCTTTGAGAAGTTCATTGAGTTCATTCGCAACGACGCGGTAGCGAACTTGACCGAAGTGGACCGAGAGACACTGAAGGACGTACTGGCAAAAGCTCCCCAGCATAAGAACCCGATCGAAAATGTGGGAGCGATTTTCGCCGGCCGCACTCCCAAAGTTTGGACCGTCGATGACTTGGCCCCTTCAGCAGCGACGAAACTGACAAGTCGTAATTTCGATAACGGTCGCAAAATGTTTGGGGCAGCCGCGTGCTTTACGTGCCATCGATTTGGGAATTCGGGCGGAATGAACGGCCCGGATCTTACCAGTGCTGGACGACGCTATTCTCCGAAAGACTTGATCGAACAAGTGATCGATCCCAGCAAGGAAATCAACGAGCAATTCGTTCCAATTGACGTGGTCACAACCGAAGGAGATCGCTATCGAGGAGTGGTCGTCAATCTGAACGGTGACACTCTGTCGATCAATACCGACGCCGCTGACCCCAATCAGCGAGTGACGTTGGATCGCAAGGAAGTTGTCAGCATTGCGCCTTCGAAAGTATCACCGATGCCCAAAGGTCTGTTCGACGTCATGACAGAAACTGAGATTCTCGATCTACTTGCGTATGTAATCAGCGGAGGTGATTCACAGCATGCGGCATTTCGGAAGCCTTAGGGCAAGCGGCAGATAGTTTCTTACCAATACAAGCCCGAAGCGCAAGCGAGTGTATGCCAGGATTGACGCACTCGCTTGCGCATCGGGCTTGTATTCGCTTAGGC